>DAOVGE010000048.1 GCA_030672605.1 Methanosarcinales archaeon | reverse complement strand
TGTTCCCGCCCTTCATGAGAAATGCCATCCGCCCGTACCACATCATCGCCTTGAAGTATCGCTTCAGCTTTTCGCTCCGGGTGTAATGCCCTCTTGGAACGTATTGAGAGTAATCCTCGCAGTAACAACATTTATCCTCGCACGGCCGATTCGGGTCTGAGTTGAATATATGACTTGCGGCGAAGCCCTCATGACGTTCTATATTCCCAACCTCGCAATCAACCTCGCTTCGCACATAAGCCGGTACCGTGAAATCGATCTTTCTGATCTCTTCAGTCCCGTTGTAACCAACAGTTGGCGTCTGGAGAAGTGTTAAGGCGACTGCGAAGTATGCAACGTTTCTCCTTGCCGCTTCCTTAATCTCCGGGTCTGTTGCGTTGTCATAGGTATCATAGTCCTGCCCGGATCGTTTGAGCATCGCCGCACTCATATCAAGAAGCGCATCAAAGAACTCCCGCTCCTCGGCGCCCTTGAGAATCTCGTCAAACTGGATGTGGTAGAGATGGAGCAAGGTATCTGATGTAACGAATATGGGAACGCCGCGGTTCTTCATGTCCTCGTAAGGGGATATAATGTCATCCACATCCCGGCAATCCATTATGGCAAACCCGTTAGCCCTCAAGAGTTCATTTTCCGGTTCGTTCAATCCGAACTCGGAGGTCATATTCCCGATGTTTGAGACATTGCTCAAATTCAACGGTAACTGGTAAGGGGGGGCGTTGAGGTCTACCGTGATGTTTGCAGGAGTATAGTATGCAGCGAATGCGGACTTCGGGTTACGCTCCGCCCCAGGTCCTGCTTCTTGCGCCATCATGAGTATCATCAAAGAATCGAGCGAGCTTACCGTGCCGTCGCAATTCACATCCGCCCTCTCAATATCCGTTGGTATGCCCCCAACCGCCATCTGTAGCGCAATGAGTGAGTCTGCCGCAGTGATTCTGCTATCGTTGTTCACATCACCGCGGGTTATGTCGTAGTCTGCCGATGCTGGCACGCTGAACGCTGTAAGCATGATCAACATGCAGCAGATTGTGTATTTCGTTTTCATGGTCTCCTCCGTAGAATTATATGTTAGGCATGAGCTTTGGGCATGAACTCTGCCACCATATTGCCTGCCCACAAATTGTCTTCAACTCCAATTCCAGGATCTTTGAAGATTATATGATGAAATGAAGCAACGAGTATATGAATGTTATCCTTGCAGACGCGTGACACTCGAAGCGGCGAGTGCAGCAGAGACGATACCGGAAACATCGATTCTGTCCTCGTTCTTTTGCACAACTGCTACCGTTGCCGCGGTCTTCGGGTGATTGGGGACTGCCGCGCACTCAATTTCAGGCTTTTCCCGTGGGAATGTGCCGATTGCAATCGCGCGATCGATGATCTCTCGCTTATCAAGTCCTATCAGTGGATGGTAGATCGGGATATCGAGTCCGTGCATCTCTGCAAGCAGATTCTCCGCGGTCTGGGATGCGACCTGTCCGAGCGAGCATCCGGTGATCACTCCGCATGCGCCCTCCTTCTCTGCGATCGCCTCACCGATCCGGTACATCATCCGCTTGCAGAGAAGACATGTCATGCGCGAATCTATGCGCTCGATGATCTCACGCAGGCAGGCACCATAAGGGACTCTGTACGCGGTCATATCGGAACGACTCCATTCCCACAGCTTCTTTATGTTCTCTTCTGCCTGTTTTACGGATTGCGGGTCAGAAAACTCCTCGAGATCGCAGCAGACCGGGATTATCTCCACGCCCCGCTTCATCATCATCCACGCAGCAACCGGCGAATCGATTCCGCCCGATATCAGCGCGATCATCCGAGCCTGGCTGCCGTACGGGAGCCCGCCGACGCCGGGAGAGCGTTCGGTGTAGACATAAGCATGCTTCTCTCGCATATCAACGAATAGCTCAATCTCCGGGCTCTTAAGGTCCACCTGCATCGATGTGCGCTCGCAGACAGCGTCCCCGCAGGCTATCGCGACATCGATGGACGTGAAGTCATGAATTCCGGCTCTGGAGGCGCGGATTGCGAAGGTCGCGTGTGGCGCGTGGTTTTGGGCGATTGCGATCTCGCAAGCAGTCGTTGCTGCGCTCTCAATCGTCGCATCGGTTGTGACTGCGGGGCTTGCCGATGCTGCGCCAAATACGCGGGCGATCACATCCGCAGCGTCTTCGGCATCCTTGCCGCTCGCATGCACGAATATCCTGCCCCACTCCTCGGTTATCCCTGAATAAGTTATTCCATTCTGTATGAGTGCTGTTTTGATTCTATCAATGAATATCCTCTCGAATCGCCTCCGAACCGGCGGACTCTTGAGTGCGATCTCGTCATATCTGACTATGACCACATCGAATGGGATCGGTAGCGTTGAAGTGTGCGGGGCGTGTGGAGTATGTTGGGAGCCGGTCATACTATCGTTATCTCTCACTGCATCCAAGCACCTCAATTGATCGCATCAGATCGGTTCTGGAGACGATGCCCGCAATAGCCCCCCCATCCCGCACCAGCAGCCGCCCGATCTTCTGCGCGGACATCGTCTTGAGTGCATCCACGGCGTCAGCAGCCTCTGAAACGAAGATCAGATCCTTAGTCATGACATCCCGCACCAGAACGGTTCCATGCTCGCCCATCGGAACATTCTTGATGTCGGCGAACGTCACGATCCCGACCACATTCCTGGTAAACTGGTCTATCACCGGATATCCGACATGTTTCTCCTCAAACATCAATCGGAGAACCTCATAGATCGTCATGTTCTCTGGCACCTGGGTGATGTTGCGGGTCATGATGTCGCGGACCTTGATTCCCTCAAGCGTCACCGAGACCTCTGTGAACCGCTCCTCCTCTGATGCCCCGATATAGACGAAGAAAGCGATCAGGATGAGAAAAGGGGAGCGGACAAGCAGCCCGAAGACCCCCATCACGATTGCAAGTATCTTCCCGATATACACAGCCTTTCTGGTTGCTCTGAGGTAGGGGGTATGTCCCGCGTACCATGCCCGGAGCACCCGCCCACCGTCCATCGGGAATGCCGGAATCAGATTGAAAGTGAATAATGCGATGTTGATGCACGCAAGCGACCACATAAGATGAGTGATATGTGAAAGAGCTGGTGTCTGCGTTATATTATGAAGCCCGAGATATGTGATCGAACAGAATATTGCAATTCCCAGGGACACTGCCGGACCGGCTATTGAGATCCGCATCTCAGCGCGCGGATCGCGAGGGATATCGTCCATTGCGGCGATGCCGCCGAGAATCATCAGCGTGATACTGCGTATCGCAATCCCGTATCGCTTTGCAACCCACGAGTGCCCGAGTTCATGCAGGAGCACGCATGCGAACAGCAGAATGGTCAAAACCATCGAGAGAGCGTACCTGAGCGGGGTGGATGCGACATCAGCAAATCCGAAGACATTGTCCCCATTCTCCATTGCGAAGAGGATTGGGAAGAGTATGAGAACCAGTAAAAACGAGATGTGGATCTTAATCGGTATTCCCATTACAGCCCCGATCTGAATCGATGTTTTCATTGTCGCTCCACTATTCTGGATATCACGCAATAAAGTATATATCCTTTTAGTCCATTTAGTATCTCAAATGAGTATCACCGTAAGAGGGATTGAATGCACACGGAACTAACATCACTATTCGGGCTCAATGTGTACACCGACAGGGGGTTGTATGTGGGGAATGTGAACGATGTCGTGATAGAAGCGGCGGATAGAAAGGTAACCGGTCTTGCGCTCACCAAGATCAACCGCGAGATGTTCGATGTGAACCGTGAGGGAGTTATTCTGCCGTATCGATGGGTGCTTGCGATAGGCGATGTTGTCATCGTGAAGCAGGTCAATCGGTTGATAAAGAATAACAATGAGAGTGAGTGACTTCGGGGATCACGAGATATATGCGGGTCTGAGGGTACTTCCGCCAGTCATAATCCGGGCGGATGGCA
The DNA here is from genome assembly GCA_030672605.1 of Methanosarcinales archaeon. Lineage (GTDB taxonomy): Archaea > Halobacteriota > Methanosarcinia > Methanosarcinales > Methanogasteraceae > Methanogaster_C. The sequence continues at coordinate 9,543 of DAOVGE010000048.1, read as the reverse complement.
GGAGTTTTAAGAGCGTGCTACAGAGGCACGGGTTTGAGAAGCCATTCGACCATCGATTCGCATCTGCGACTGCGACTGCGGCAGAGTCACTCATGAAGGAGAGTGGGCTACATCCGATGATTGCCTACACCTTTTCTGACGAGATCAACATTCTCTTCACAGATCAGGTTCTGCCGTTTGATGGCAGGGTCGAGAAGCTCGTCTCAGTCGTATCAAGTTACATAACCGGCGTTGTCGCACGTTCTCTTGAGATATCGCAGATCTCATTTGATGGAAGGGCGATACCGCTACATCCTTCGGAGATCACCGATTATCTGATCTGGCGGCAGAGGGAGGCGTGGCGGAACTGCATCAATGGCTACGGATACTACACGCTGCGCTCGCTCGGAATATCCGGAGAGGATGCTGCATCAAGGATGCACGGGATGCGTGCGCCCGATATCCATGAACTCTGCTTCCAGAACGGAATCAACCTTGACAGTGTTCCGGCATGGCAGAGGCGGGGCGTTCTGATCCACAGGACGGAGTATGCGAAGCACGGATACGATCCGGTGCGTGAGATCGAGGTCATTGCGAACCGGAGACGGGTCGTGCAGAACTGGGATCTGCCGATCTTTGCGTCAGAGGAGGGGGGCTCGCTGTTGCGTCGGCAATTCTGATTCTGCCCAATCCGCTCACTCAGACGTACTTATTAAATATTAGAGACTTTTTATTATTTTCCGGGTACATCGGGTTGTCTTATGGTACGTGTTTAGCTAACCACAAGATTGCACAGATTTTCACAAGATTTCTGTGTTAATCTTGGGTTCTTCGCTGTTTTGTATGGGTAACACGAGCACCCATTCTGCTAAATGGGGCATCGGTGCAGAAGAGCTATCCCGGAATAAGACATGGAGAATAAAACCACAGAGGACACAGAGAGTCACAGAGAGATGTAACCTATTTTAAAATGGGATTTGCGAGTAATAGTCAATAAAAAAACTCTGTGTTCCTCTGTGCCCTCTGTGGTTAATTATCTATAAAGAATAATACACGATTTCATCACCATGATTCCTCCCGGTTGGGTCACCTTGGTTTCAGACTACCCACACGGAATAGCGAAGAGCCTGTTTGCATTTCATATCCTGCCGCCCCATACGTTCTCGTGGAAATCTGTGTAATGTTGTGGTTATACTCCACACCGCCACAAATTGAGCTTTTCAAACTCGCCGATTATCGAATTCGTGGGATTCGTCTATTCGTGCAATTCGTGTTAAAATCACGAATGCATACGAATATCACGAATTGCACGAATATGCTGCCACAAAATACATAAATTCCGATGAAAAATGTGGATTATACCGTATGATTAAAACTTATGCCCTTGTTTGTGGGCAGCATCGGTTTTCGGTCAGTCGATAAAAAGCGCAGTTTATGCCGGTCGCTGAGTATAGCTATACAGATAGCTATACTCGACACCGGTATAAACCGCGATTTTCGTTCTTTGCGTCCTCGCGTCTTTGCGTTCTCAATTTAACGCGAAGGCGCAAAGGCGAGAGAGACGCGAAGGGGGGTATCTGTCGTCACGTCTTTCATGTTGTTGAACAACCGACTGACACATTGCACAAAAGCTCAGTTTGTGGCGGTTCGAAGTATAAACACGTACTTTTAACAAAAAAAGAAAAGAAAGGATCATCGAATATATTCGATGATCGACTTTGGAGCCATATCACGTCTTGGAATCTGTACCAGTTGCGGCTCTTCTATATGCCCCGAACGAATCGGTACGCGCTGCGCCTGTGCGGTTCCGAGTACTTGTGCGGATTCGACACCGGTCATGATCGCCATCACACGTACCTTGCCCTCATATTCTTCCTCTATTCGTGCGCCCCAGATCACGTTTGAGTGTGGGCTGAGCTCATAGGTGAGCGATTTCGCGATATCCTCCGCCTCCTTCAGACTGAGGTCGGGACCGCCCGTGATGTGTACGAGGCAGCCGGTAGCGCCCCTGTAATCCACATCCAGTAGCGGGTGGTTCAGTGCCGCACGGACTACGTCATCTGACTTGTCACGCGACTTTGATTCGCCAAAGAGCATTACTGCGACTCCTCCGCAGTTCATAACCGTCCTCACGTCGGCGTAGTCGAGATTGATCAGCGACGGCTTGGTGATCGTGTCTGATATGCCCTTGACGGTCTCCGAGATCAGTTGGTCCATGACCGAAAACGCGGCCCCGATCGGTAGATTCGGAACATAGTCGAGCAGACGGTTGTTATCGAGCACAATTACGGTGTGTGCCGCCTTGCTCAACTCTTCCAGTCCTTCTTCCGCCTTGATTATGCGACCGCGCTCTACGTGGAATGGCGTGGAGACCATCCCGACCACGATTGCACCGTTCTCCCGTGCGATCTCAGCGACCTTGGGGGCAACCCCTGTGCCTGTGCCACCACCCATGCCCGCGGTTACAAAGACCAGATCGGTTTCGTCGAGAACATCGCTCAATGTCCCGCGCGCAAGTTCTGCTGCCTGTCTGCCGACATCCGGGTCTCCGCCTGCGCCGAGACCACGCGTGATTGATTTACCAACCAGAATCTTCTTGTCAGCCCTGCACTTGTCCAGGTCCTGCTTATCGGTGTTGATCGCAATGATCTCCACGCTGTCAATACCGATGTCGTGCATCCTGCTTGCGGTGTTGTTGCCTGCGCCACCGCATCCCGCAATCAATATGCGCGGCTCTCCGATTAGTTCCACCGCATCATCGAAGCTCTCAACATTTGCAGCATTCTGCCGATATGATTTCTCCTTCTCGGCGTGCCTTATTGCTTCCTGTATTACTGAGTCCATGTGTCCATCCCCTCATGAAATTCATGAGTTCGTATGCCTGCTGTTCATTGCAGCCACATTAAATAATTGATATCGATCATATATATAGCTATGGATGTGCGCCGACTGCTACGTTATGTGGCTCCGGAGCAGTATCGTCGGGGCGGACTCCCGGGGCGAGAAGATGGTTGGCACGAATAGATAAATGACATGAATACGATCCTCCCGAAGAGGCATTTATGATTCTTTCGGAGATTCTCTCGAATCTTCAAAACCATTTTGACATCGCAATGCGCACTACCCCCACCCCACCGCAACATACAAATAGTAATGCCTGAATGATTGACCCCATGACCGCCCGCCCCCGTATAAATAGAGCCACCATCGCAACAGTCGTCTCGGTGTTGCTCGCAACGGTTGCGCTTGCGACATTAGCCGGATCCATGATGAATCACAACTCCGGGGGTGACCTCTTCCATTTATCCCACTCACCCCAAACATCCCGGATATTTCACTTCCACGGAAACATCACAATCGAGGACATACCTGCGCCGGTGCACACCACAATCCTCGCAATGATCGGGGACAAAACATGTGGCGCAACAGAGGTTACAGCACAGGGGCGATACAATCTCGAGTTCTTCACGGATCCGGAGGCGGGCGAATACGTATCCTTCCGGGTCAGATCGCCTGCAATGGAGCGCGCAGTTCCGGCAGATCAGAGACGAACGCTCCCGCAAAGTCGCGAATACCTGCTCAATCTCACAGTCACATCTCTGCACGAAGAAGGGTCTGCAGGCGCCGGTTCCACAGCCGACGCTACTCTCGATACCACGCCAACGCCACAACCTGCACCGCAACCCACGCAACAGCTCACACCACAGCCCACACCACAGCCCACACCACAGCCCACGCCGCCCGCACACGACTACGATCCAATGCTATGGGATATCGTGATAAACGAGGTCATGTGGGATGAAAAAGAGTACCTTGAGCTTCACAACACGCTCGATCACCCAATTGAGATCGGGGGATGGACGATCACCGCGGGAACGGGCACGCTCAGCGATGATGTCGAGATTGAGATTGCGCCTGATGCGATCATATCCGCTCATGGCTATTATCTGATCGCGGATACGGACGCCACGACCTGTACGCCGGACCAAATCGCAAACATAGCGATGAAAAACGGAGGCGAGGTGCTGCAACTCTTCAACGGAGTCCCTGCAACATCGAAGAGAATCGATGTTGCGAATCAGAATGGAAACTGGTTTTCCGGAAAAGGGGATGATGTCGGACATTCGATGGAGCGGATCTTACCGGAAGATGGTACGAATGAGTACAACTGGCACACGTCACTGGGCTATATGTGCGGGCGCATCGGAACACCCGGAAAAGAGAATTCGATCCCGGACCGAACCCCTCCCGAAATAACGCTTGTGAACAACTCAATCGGCGTGAATGATGATATCGTTGTCTCTTTCAGCGAACCGATCGATGGACCGACGCTCAGCGTAACGATTGTCGGCCCGCATGGTGGGGCTGTTTCGGTGGATGTCACCCGCGACGATGACATGAGCGGCGCCACATTTGACCCGCACAACCCGCTCCAGGTCGGAGCACACGATGTCACTGTGCGATGCAGGGATCCCGCGGATAACTTTGCAGAGCAGAACTTTGTGCTGATGGTTGGGGCGGACACAGATGGTGAGGCTGGCGACAAGTCAGGACCTCCTGGCGCAACCGCAAGTGTCGTCATAAATGAACTGATGCCAAACCCGATCGGGAAAGATCGCGGGAATGAGACAACAGAACTGTACAACTGCGGCGATGAGTCAGTGGAGATTGGCGGTTGGGTTCTCCAAAACGAGGATGGTGCCACGCATAATATTCCGGCTGGAGAGACAATCGAGGCGCATGGATATTATCTGACAACTGCGGTACAGCTCGATAACGGCGATGGTCAGGTGTTTCTGTACCATGATTCTGATGAGGTTGACCGGAGTATCGCGTACACGCGTTCGACAGAGGGTAAATCGTGGCAGCGGAGGTCGGATGGACTCGATACGGACAGCGATGGTGACTGGATCGAGCGCGATCCGACGTTCGAGAGGGCGGGGTGAGACACTGGCAGTGTCACACCACTCGGGCGCGATTCTCAAGGCTGTGACGGATGACATAGAGATTGTTCGAACTCACGCGTTATAATCCAATCCTGCGAGACTATCAGCTTGCGGGGCATTGAACAAACAACGCAAGCATTTATACATAGTTATGGCAAACTCGTTGAATCGAGACCATGAGCAATGCCAGATACACAACGCCGGTAATCCTCGCAATCACGCTCATAGTGATAGTCTCCATGTACTTCAACACATTGGTCTGGCTATTCACTGCATGGTGGAACGATCCCTACTATCTGTACGGCTTCATCGTTCCGATAATATCCGGTTACCTGATATGGAACAGACGCGCTGAGCTTGCCCGACTTGATAGAGAACCGTCCAGCCTTGGCATTCCCGTCATTGTAGCAGGTCTTCTGATTCACGGCATCGGAGTCTTCCTGACATTCCGGTTCGCATCCGCTGTTTCCATGATTATTGTGCTTGCAGGAATGACTCTCGTAATCTACGGGAATGGTGTCACAAAAGCGTTGCTATTTCCGATCGGTTTTCTTTTTTTCATGGTGCCAATACCGATCGCACCGGTGATTGGCACAGCACTGCAGGCGCCTTCGGCGGGATACGCAGCGTCGCTTGTCAGTGTCGTTGGGATCGGGGCAACTGCCACTGGTGCGGAGATCCGTCTTGCAGAATCTGCTTTTGAGGTTGGCGCGCCATGTAGCGGGATGAAGTCGATTATAGGGCTCTTAACGCTCGCCGCGCTCTATGCGTATCTGCTGGACGGATCCATGTACATGAAGGTGGTGATATTCCTATCCGCGCTCCCCCTCGCAATCATGGCAAACGTGTTGCGGATATCGTCCATACTGGTAATAGCCAACGCTTACGGGAGTGAGGTTGCAATCAATTTTTTCCATGATTTTTCGAGTTTACTGCTCTTTAGTATAGCAGCATTTGGTTTATTGATCGTTGGGAGGTGTTTCGGATCGCTGAGATTCAAAAGAATCTTCTGACGATGTTGGGCGTAATCTCGCTTGCAGCAGTCTTGATCTTCCTTCTGGCACCCTCTGGTATCGCGGATTATACGGTTGTCGGCACCTCGTACTGGCACGAGACCCGGGATCGCCTGCTCCTCAAGACTGCCTACGAATACAACAACATTGAGGAGATCAAGAACTTCCCGGCTGAGCTTGGTGACTGGAGGGGTTATGATTTCAGATACCCAGAAGAGGTCTACGAGATGTTAAATGCCAGCATCATGCTGAGCCGGTCGTATTCACGTAATGGTGATCTGCTCTGGATGGATATCATCAACAGCAAGAAGGGTGAGAGTTTTCACGATCCGAAGATATGCTACGGCGGAAGCTGGGACATCGTGAATGAGGGCACCGAGACGTTTCATGTGACAGGAAACCAGACGCACCTCACATTCAGTAATATGCGCGCGAACAGGCTGGACATAGCCAGGAAGGACAATTCAGATACGCGGCAGGTCGTGCTCTACTGGTTCATGTTCAAGCGGTTCAGTGACGAAGGTGTCACGATGATACGTATCTCCGCGCCTGTGAAAGACGATTATGAGGCGACCTTTGTGATGGTGGAAGGATTTCTCGAGGATGAACTCTTTGCTGCGATGTATGAAGGGGAGGTTAAGGAGATCACTGTTGCGGAACGGATGATTGAAACGCGCGGTGCGCTGGGTGTACTTCTTATCGGTATTCTTATTCTGGTGCCGGTTTGTTTGATATTCTCAGGGCTGCTGAAGAGATGGTTCGGTAAGGCTTGAACCAGTGTTTCCGAATGCCTCCGCTTGCGAGCGTGATGTAGGCAATGGAATATATAGTTGGCTTGCCCATGGTGGGTTTGTCGCGCTGCTATGGTGTTGTGCATGCTGAATCGAGTCTCATGTTGGCTGCAACAGATGTGGAGGTCTGGACAGATTGAGATGCCGATTTGACAGCACGTAAGCGGACAAAAACCTATGAACCGGAAGACTTATATGGAGGTAATTGGACTTTTAGTATGTTTGCTTGATTCAATCGTGCTGTTGCGCGGTCTGAATTATACTACAATTGGTGATGACCATGAATAAGAAAACAACATTGATCAGGAGCCACTCTACTGATGGGGCATACACCTTCATGTTGGGTGGCATCTCCGTGCAGTTCACTGTGGTGGAGCGCGTTCAGGTGGTGGCGTAAATGACGCTAACATGCCACAAACTGGTTCTTTTGATCGTTTTGATGGCAGTTACGGTCTCTGCGTTGTCGGGGTGCGCGTCAGCACTCGGGAATGTGACCTCCTGCGATAAAGACGGTAATCCGAAGGATGTTTTTGGTCCAGGTGAGAACGTTTATGTAAAAGCAGATGGGCTTGAGTCTAAAAAGTGGTACACGATCTGGATACAGTATCATCCGGTGAACCATAGTGACCGACTCACTTTGGAGGAGATTCCTGCATTGCCGAGGCCTACTGTAACTGATGCAGACGGCAACATTTCTGCAGTTATAATATGGCCTAACGTACCGAAAGGGACTCCCATAACGTATGACATCGTTGTACGCAGGACCTTGTCCGGCTGCCCCGTTGCATACAACCCAACCACAGATGGTCTGGATAATACCACTATAATGGGAGATCTTGGCGGTTTCATAGCCCCGATCCCAGAACTCCCGGCATTTGCTCTTGCCGGCATCGGCGCGATTGTTGGGTTAATCGCACTTGGAAGACGAAAGGACTGATTTAGCCTCCTTTCATCTCTCTTTTCTTTTTTAGAATCCAAACTTCATGTTAACAGTAATCTCTCTTACAAACGTCCAGCACATCATTTCGGCAGAACAGATCGCAGTATGTGGTATGTTTGTAGCAATCTCCCTGATCCTGTCAATGTCACTGGCAGAAATTCTCAGCGAATCGAAGTTATGGAACGGATGGGCGGCGAGCACGCATGATGTGCATGATGCCCCTCTACTTTTGGTCTTCTCGGCAATTGTCGTCTACAAGATACTGCTGATACTATGATATTATGAGCTATATCTGCCGTAAACACTTATAGCGTATAGGGCAGCAGCCCAAACAGGAGAATATTGATCATGCCGTGCACCATCACTACAAACGGCAAACTCCCTGTTTTCTGGTATGCATAGCCGATAATCAGTCCTGCCACCATCATGAATGCCACCTCGTGAACCAGACCATATCCCGAATGCATGACGCCAAATAAGATACTTGCTACAAGAAGCCCTTTCCAGCCACCCATTGATTGCTGGAGTCTTGTCTGGAGTATTGATCGGAAGACCAGTTCCTCAACCAGCGCCACGAACATGACCATGATGATCGTAAGCGTGATGAAATTTGTGATTCCGAGGTCCGGTATCAGAGGATCCGGATGGATGATGTGGTATTCGACCCATGCAAGTCCCAGTGCAACAGGGACTGCAAGATGGGAATAAAAATACAGATCTTTTGCGGTTACTCCTATCGCATCAAGCGAAATGTCCTGGTGGCGGAGAATCAGGTAGATCGATATGAACAGTGGGCTGTAGACCAGAGGGTACCAGTACAGCGTCATCGTGAAGAAGAACGGCATTGACATGTTGATGATTCTGAGTTCCAATACCAGCAACAATGCCTGGAGAATTTGCTTATCCAGCACGACCTGATCGGCTCTCTTGCCTGTTGCAAACATCGAGATTAGGATCATCTGCAGATTGATGACATGAACCACCATACCGACAGTTCCGTTTCCGATGAATATGAGCAGTTCTCCGGCGATGATCGCAATCATAGAGATGATCATGACCATGTGGTGTGTCCATGTAGTGTTTATCATGCGGTTCTTTATTGCTGACTTATATTGTGGTGATATAAGGTTGACGCTGCAACATATTCACCTATAGTCCAAAGACAATTTGCTATCCCACATCCCTGTTTTCTGCGTCGTTTCACAAGAGTGCTTATCCGCGGTTGATTGTGGATGATTGTTATATCTGGCATGTATGTGATACAATGGCAGCGGTCTCAGTTGGATCGTCACCTCTTGTGGATGGTATTTGCACCGATAAATGCGACATATTCTCGGGAAATGTCACCAAATAGCACTTAATTCTAACAAACAATGGATACGACGTGGGCGATGACCGATACGTTTATGTAGAAACGATTTCTTTAGTATGTGAAGCGGGATCCAATGCATGAAATGTGGACAAGAGATGAATATATTGACCGCAATCCTACGTTTCAGTGAAAAGGTAACGCTCGGCGTCGTTGAGTTGAATGCACGACGACACACTGACCGGGTGGCTGATGTGGATTGTAGAACGATTTGGCGGGATGGTAGCGGGAGCTGGCTGCGGCGAGTCTCGCGGAGGATTTTGGGCGCGTGGGCGGTGAAAGGTGAATGACTGAAAGAGATGGGCGGGATCTGAAAATAATTGCCGGGATACCGGCATATAATGAGCAATATTCAGTCTGCGGCGTGATACACGCTACAAATGAGTACGTATATGAGATACTCGTCGTAGACGACGGAAGCACGGATAACACGTCAAAGCTTGCAAAACTAGCTGGTGCAACCGTGATAAAACATAAAACAAATCAGGGGAAGACTGCTGCGATC
>DAOVGE010000201.1 GCA_030672605.1 Methanosarcinales archaeon | reverse complement strand
CAGTTCGTTGCGATCAGCGGAAGATAGATCCCGAGCGACTTGTAGAGCGGCGGGCTGAACTTACGTATGATGAACTCGACAAGCTGCACAAATGAAGCGATGATGAGGATGAAACAGATCGTCCGCAGGAATGTCAGATCCGTCCGCAGAATACTCGCATCGCTCAGGAGATAATAGTATATGGGCCATGTAAGGATCGCTGACATTGTCATAACAAAGGTGACCGCCATCGACATGCCTTTTGATGTATCTGAGTTGGTGGTCAGACCAACGTACGAACAGAGTCCGAGAAACATGATCAAGAGGAAGTTCTTAGTGAACATCGCATTCACAAAGATCGGGAATAGATCCTCGGTCGGCATAAGTCCGGGTGTTTCGATCATATCTCGTAACCCTCCTTTTTGAGTTGTTTCATCCGTTTACGATCACTCATGATCTTGAAGAGAAGCATCAGTGCAGCGATCGTCAAGAACGCTCCCGGCGGTGTTACCATTACGGTTGCCGGCTCAATCGAGAACTCTATTGGATTAGGGACAAATGAGAACCCGGGAATGTCTGAAAGTGGGTAAAACCCAAGTTCGCCATCCTTACTCCAGAGCATCATAAGTTTTAACGCTCCAGTTCCGAGAATCTCCCGTATTGTGCCAAGCAGCATCAGAGCCGCCGCAAAACCAATCGATATACCTATTCCATCTGCTATCGAGGGTAAGACCGGATTTCGGTTTGCAAAAGCCTCTGCTCTACCAATGACTATGCAGTTCACAACAATCAGCGGAACAAAGATTCCAAGTGCCTCGTACATCGGCGGCAGAAATGCCTCGAGAATCATATCAATCATCGTAACGAAGGTACAGATGATCAGGATGAATATCGGGATTCTGACGCCTGGTGGGATCTGTTTTCGCAGAAGAGAGACAAAGATGTTTGAGCCGAGCATCACAAAGGTAAACGCCATCGCCATGCCGAGCGCGTTTGCAAACGACGTGGACACAGCAAGCACTGGACAGAGACCGAGTACGAGCACGAATACGGGGTTATCCTTGATGATACCTCTGATTATCTCTCCTACAAAGGATTTCTTTGCCATTTATGAAACCTCCTGTTGCATCTTTCCAATTATTTCAACGACTCCGGCGGTGACATATCCGGACGATATCGTTGCGCCTGAGATGCCATCGATCTCTCCACCGTCATCGCTCAGTTTCAGCCCATCAAGACCGACCCCTGCGAATTGTGCGACGAACCCTTCGTCTTTCTTAATCAGATCCCCGATTCCAGGTGTCTCTTTCTGCGAGACCACAACAACTCCAGTCACCACGAAATCGGTGTCCACTCCGACTGCAAGAGTTATAATGTCCTGCATGCCCTGAACCTCTGCCATGGCACCATAACCGATCAGGTCGGAACCGTCATAAGCCTCGTAGCACAGTTCACCACCCGCGGATTTGAACTTGGTAGCATCAGGAACAACACCCATCTTGAGCAGTTGTTTGTCAGGACCGCCTGCCGCTTCTGCAAGCTTCGCAAGCTGTTCCTGTGTGACCCCATACGTCGCTGTCAGGACCACAGCCGCAACCGCAGCAATGAGCGTTAGCTTGACAAGTATCATTACAGTGGAATCTTTTGTTTCTGCCATCTTATTTCCCTCCGATCGGCTTTGGTATGGTGCTTCTGTCGATGAGCGGGCTGAAGACGTTCATCATGAGCACTGCAAAGCACATCCCTGTGAAGTAGGCACCAAAATGGAGCTGGATTAATATCAACACGGCAAGCATGATCCCATAGATCAGTCTGCCCTTCTTTGTCACAGGCGATGTAATCGGGTCTGCTGCAAGGAAGATCAGCCCGAGGAAGAATCCTCCGGTCAGGACATAAGGCAGCTGCCATCCCTTTCCAGTGATCAGTATCAGGAGTATCAGGAGGATGGTAGCACTGAGTGCCACCCGACGATCCACATATCTCTTGTATAGAACGATTGCACCACCGAGCAGGACCAGCACAGGCGAAGCCTCGACAAGCCTGCCAGCACCGGTCTCAATTAAGATGTCAGAGAAACTACCGAGATTCGGCGTACTGATCACTGTCGATTGTGCCCCCATATACGTGGGCCACGCAGCAAGCAAAAATGCAAATCCGACCAGCGCAGGGTGGAATACGAGTGTTCCGGTACCTCCAAAGATGTACTTTGCCACTGCAATCGCAAAGACAGCTCCGATGATCGGAACCCAGATATGATCGCTGATGCTCGGCGGCATGAGAAGCGCAAGTATCAAGCCGACCAGCACAGCATTTCCGTCATCGATTGTGATCGGCTGGGATGCTGCTTTGTAGATTATAATTTCGGCAACAACCGCAGCAATCACGGTTACAAGAATGATCTTTATCGCAGGAAACTCGAAGAGATAGATTGCCGCGATCGTGATTGGTATCAGTGCAGCGACCGTCCCCCACATCACACTCTTCACACTCTCCCTGCTCTTCACATGTGGTAATGGTGATATCGTGTATGTCATACTTCAACCTCCACCGTCTCCAGTCCCATCTCAGCCACACCATGCTTGCCGTACCTGATTATCTGCACGAGCGGGAGCTTGGACGGGCAGACGTACGCACACATCCCGCATTCCACGCAGTCGCTGATGTAGAGTTCTGCACACTTGTCGAACTGGGCGCTGTCAGCGTACCCGTAGAGCAGATGCGGCATCAGACCGATCGGACACTCGTCCACACACCACGCACAGTTGATGCATGGTGCAGGTGGTTCGCGGTTAATATCACTCTCGGTCTGCACCAGGATGCCTGACGTCGTCTTGATTATCGGGACTTCGTCGCTGTACTGCGCCGCGCCCGATACTGCGCCGTTAATGACAATCTTAACAGGCGTGCCACTACATCCGCCGCACTCGTCAATCACATGCTTAACCGACGTTCCGATCTCAACAAGAACATTGCCTGGAGAGCGCACCGCGCCAGCGACAGTGACCGTTTTCGCAATCATTGGTATACTGTCGTGCACCGCATCATGCAGTGCCTTAATCGCAGCGATGCTACTCACAAGAACACCCCTATCCTCGGGAGTGCTACCGCGTGGCACCTTCTTTCTTGTAAACTTCTTGACAAGCGTGTTCTCGGTACCTGCCGGATAGTATGTCGGCGTTGCGACGATCTTGATGTTACTGTCCGGTATCGTCTCGGTTCGCATGACGTGCAGCGCTTCCGAGTTGAGTTCGATAACAATTATCGCTTTTTTGGCGCCAACCGACTCCATTAATGCTTTCAGCCCGTACACGATCTCAGAAGGATAATCGAGCATGAGCGCAGCGTTTGATGACAGATCCCCCGTGTTCGTTCCGTTGATGATGATTGTGTCAATATCTACCTTTTTACTTATCGTTGATAGACCATTGGGCTCGACGATTCCGAATTCTCGGATGATGCTCTTTATTGTGCCTGCATGCAATTCTTCTGGCTTGATACCTTTTTTTTCTCCGTTGCGCGTCTCGATCACCACGCTGAGAACGTCCTTACCAGATGGATGCGGCATTTCAGAAAGAGCAGTCACCTCGCCGGAGACGCTTGAATGTATCCGGAATTCGCCATCGCCGATTAATTGACCGATAGAAACAGTATCACCAACACGTACAAGGGGATTGCAGGCCGCGCCAGCATGCTGCTGTAGAGGGATAATCACCTGATCAGGCGTTTTGATGGTTGCAATCTTCAATGCGGATGCCTCCTATGTATCGCATAAGGATACGTGTGTCGGTATATATAAGGCTTGTTCTTATCCGGTAGGGGTGGGTCATAATCGGGATCAGCATCTTTAAATATCGTCCGGTCAAAGTGCTGTATGGTGACTGTATGGGCGTACCAAGGTTCTGGAGACACATCAGCAGCAGATATAACCTGATCGGGACGAGATGTACCACGTGCGACGAATACTACTTCCCGCCGAGGACGATGTGCCCGAAATGCCGTAGAGATGGCGTTATTGAGGATTATCAGTTCAGCGGACACGGAGAGGTGGTCACTTACACGATCATCCATACCGCAGCCGAGGGATTCGATAAAGAGACGCCATACCCGCTTGCAGTGATACAGCTTAACGAGGGTCCGCGCATGACTGGGCAGGTGATCTGCGACCCGGAGGATATTGCGATCGGGATGCGCGTGAAACCTGTGTTCAGAAGGCTTGGCGAGGATGGTGCCGCTGGTATTATATACTACGGTACCAAGTTTACGCCTGCATGATGCCTCGGTGGCTCAGCTGGCAGAGCGAGTGATTTGTAATCACTAGGTCGCGAGTTCAAATCTCGCCCGAGGCTTTCGAAAGAAGAACTCCCTGGATATCACGATACGCTGCAAACAATCCCAACATACCATCATCTACTTGTTCCGCAGACGGCTCGGCGAATATCCAGACCTGATTCTCTCCGCCATGCACGATTCTTGGGCATGCGATCATGTCTGTACTCGACAGCCGATATGCAACCTCTATGCCGCTCGGTGCAATCCACGCACGCATATCCGTGAGTTTTGAGACCAACTGTTTCCAGTCGAGCGTACCTTTTGTTTCGACAACAGCGCTGAGATGCACACGTTCTCCGGAAACATGCTCTGCAATGTCTTTTTTGAACCGTGCGTATGCCGGATCCTTCCTGTCAACTGACGGCTTCCTCACAAACCGCTTTGCAACATCGTGGAAGAACGGGGCAAGGTAATGATCGCTCGATCGCGGTGTTGCGAGCGATACTCCTACAAACGAGATTGCGCTCAACGATACCCCGATCAAAACACCGTGTTCGATTAAAAGCGGAGATATGTCATCGAGTTTTCCCAGATACGTCGCTTCTGCGACGATCAGCGCAATCTGAGCGCTGCCGCCGATCACAAGTCCGGCAAGCGCGCCTTCTGCGGTCGCACGCCTCCAGAAGAGCGCGCCCATGATCGGGAGGAAGTATGAGGACGTACCGATCACGGTTGCCATGATGACAGCATCCAGGATGGTCTCGACATGCATGCTGATCGCAGCAGAGATTACGATCATCGCAACGATCAGGACGCGGTTTATTGTCCGCATCTCCCCCATCGTCGCATCCGGCTTGATGAACCGCTGGTAGATGTCCCGTGATATGCAGGATGCACCCGATGTCGCAAACGTGTCCGCGCAGGACATCGAGGCTGCGGCGAATCCTATTGCGATCGCCGCAATTATTACAGGCGTTGACGCAAACGTGTCCGCTATAAACTGAAGATACAATTGTTCTGCAATTATCGGGTCTGCAGGTACCTGATAGAGCGAATTAAGCCCGATTGCTGCAAGGAAACATGCACCGAATACGACTGCAACCAGTACAGAGCCTATCAGCATACCGTATCTGGCGGATTTCACATCCCTTGCCGCCCAGACACGCTGCCACGGGTCCTGCTCGGTTATCCACCCGGGAAGCATGGCGATCTGCATGATGAAGACGCCGGTGATCCCGCCGAGCGCGAAGAGGTCCCAGAAACCACCCCCCATGCCTGAGAAGAGGCTGGATACGGATGCGCCGGTGTCGTGCGTCGGCATGTACAGCGCAGCAGCACCAATCAGAACCGCAAGTGTGGCAAGAAATATGAACTGGATCGTATCGGTCCAGATGACTGCCCTCAGACCGCCGAGCGTCACATAAAGCGAGATTGCGATTACCATAATCATTACGGAGTAGATCGGGGGTATGCCATAGAACGTGCTCAGCACATAGCTGAACCCCTTGAAGTCGGTCACCGCAAAGAGGATCATTACGATTGTGATCGCAATTGCGATCGGTATCCGCAGCAATGGACCGTACCTGATCTCGATTAATTCAGGCTGGGTCAGCGACGGTAGCCGCTTGATCCTCGGAACAAGGAGCGCGATTGCTGCAAGCGCTATAATATTTGGCGCAACAAATATCCAGATCGATCCGATCCCAATTGAGAGGAACATGCCGGTAACGCCAAAGAGCGCGCCTGCTGTGAGCCATGATGCCGCGGCAGAGAGTCCGATGTTCATCGTTCCAATCTCTCTTCCTGCGATCCAGAAGTCTGTCATGGTCTGCTGCTTCTTTGCAAAATGCCATCCGATCGCAATCAGTGTAGCGATATACAGTATTAATAATATCAGAAACATGTACATGTTATCTCACCGGTCTCATTATCGTTCTTGTCGTATTGTTGCAGTGTTGACGATTCGATCACAATATACATTCGGCATATATGTAGTTTGCCCATGCGCTGCGGCGGTCGCATCGTGTTATTTCTGCCTGCCTTCGATACCTGCCAGAAGGATTCCTGTTGCAATCAAGAGCCTCGGGTCGATGGAAAATCCCACATCTGATATGGTCATGGTGTACTTAAGCACGAACGGATTGAAATGCTGTTTGATCTCAGCAACTTCTTGACCGTTTGCCCTGACAACGTAAGTCTGTGGTATCAGGCTGATAAATCTACTCAACAGAGCTGTGATCATGCTGGTCTCTGCCACTATCCCGATTTCCTGACCCTCTTTTGAGAGAATGACCCATTCATCTGTGATAATGGATTTTAGCCCTTTCCTGCGCAAGGCTCCCACAGCCTCACCCGTAGTTGCATCACTAATATTGTATGTTGCGCCGATATCAAGAATATGGGGGGTTGTTATGGACAAAAGCTCCTGGTTCATACTCTCGTCCGAGTATATCCGAAAATCTTCCTTGAGTTTGAAGGCTTTCTGTTTTGAATAGAAGACAACATTTCCATTCGTGTCATAGACGTGAAAAGCCCCTCCGAACAACTTGAACACTTTTCTTCGGAACAGGTACTCTCTGTGTTGAAACGCCGGGTTTACCCCTTTTATCATTCCCATCTTATATCATCTCCTGTTATACGTATCGTTTTGCTATCCGAAAGAGGCTGAACCAGAATCCCAAGTCCCGTGTCCTCCTGCTTCCGCATTATTGCATCAGAATCAATTTTATATAAAACTTTCCATGCGATCATGCCAGCATCTTGAATAGAAACACCGCTGGAAGTAATATCCACATAATCACCACCAGAACCAGAATGATCCTCCAGAACCATTTCCAATCATCAGGAAATCTAAAAGTCGCAATCTTCGATTTTCCCTCGACCTTGATCCGCTGGAACTCGTCCTCGATCTCCTTAACCTCTTTTAAATCGTCCGCTTCGAGAATAAAGCTTCCCTGATACCCACATCGCTTGCACAGGTACATCTGACCGGTATGCGCTTCCGGGAATATGTGCCCGGCAGTTATTCCTGCATATTCCACAGTCCCGCCGCAGAACGGGCAGACCTTGATTCCATAAATACCCTTCATCCTACCCGGTATTCTTTGTTGTCATGACATATCACCCTTGCGGAACGCATACTCACTCAATATTATACACAAGATTTCTGTGTTAATCTCGTGAAATCTGTAATGGTCAATCCGACCGTGAACACAAGAGCGACGATGCTCACACAACATGATCGCTAACAGAATGGTTTTCTTTCTTTGCGTCTTTGCACCCTCGCGTCGTTCTCGTTTTTGTTTCCCAATTCAACGCAACGGCGCAAAGGCGCAAAGACACAAGGGGCGTTATTAATCTCCGCCTTCACGTCTTGCATGCTGTTGCGCATCAGACTGACCATTACAAAGATAGTAAAAATTCTCCTCAATTTTACCTTTCCGAAAATCGCTTAGGTCCCACCATCTTGCGCCGCCTCTGCAAACGTTAAGATGTAGCCATTGCAGTCCTCGATGTAGAACTCCTGCATTCCGTAAAAGCTGGTATGCAGATCCTGGAGAACAGTTACGTTCTCCTTTACTCTATCATATAGCTCGGAAATGCCATCAAGCCCCATAAGCTCTATGTACAGGGTGAGCGTGCCGCCGATCGCCCTACCGTTCAGCACAGGGAGCGCCCTGGTGAGGCTTCTCTTTGCCTGAAACATCATTTCCACATTCCCGCACTTCATCATCGCGTAATCAAGCGGTCGATCCGGTTGGTATGAGGTCAGAATCTCCTGAAGCTCTTCTATAACTCCCATGACGAATTCAAAACCCAGAACATCCTGATA
This sequence comes from Methanosarcinales archaeon, assembly GCA_030672605.1. Classification (GTDB taxonomy): domain Archaea; phylum Halobacteriota; class Methanosarcinia; order Methanosarcinales; family Methanogasteraceae; genus Methanogaster_C. The sequence continues at coordinate 17,221 of DAOVGE010000201.1, read as the reverse complement.
AAACTCCATGGTACGATTTACGTCATCAACCATTAGATTTGGGGTGAGTTTATTCAATGACATGGTTCCAGACTCTGTCACCTATCTTACAAAAAGTTATACTTTGCGCCAAAAAAGCGTAGTGTCGCGGCAATTTAGTTTATAGACCTGATACTATATCATACGAATGCAAAATACCCGAAGTCTGCCACCCCCGTACAGTTCTCATTTCTTGTTTGGAAGCAATGGGTTTTGGAGCGTCTGACGTGACAATAACTTTTTATACACCATGAAATAACATAATGGTGCATGATGTCCCTACAATACATCCCACGAACACCAGGAGTGATGGTAGGGTGATTATGCTTTGTGGAGGTTACCATGATTCGGTCAGGTTATGGATGTGGAAGTTTCGGAGGAACGGTATCATCGGAACGCGTGGAATGATGAATCGCGATGCACAAGCCCTGTACTTAAGTCAGGGGTTTGGTAGCTTCAGAATGAAAAAATAAAATGAGTTGAAAAACGTAAACTATGACATCTAATTTTGTAGTTTATCGAGATGGGGAATATACCACTTCTTGGATTAGTCATGCAAACGCTGAAAAAATAGCAGATCATCTACAAGAAACAAAAAAATTTGATGTGTTAGGCGCTACAGATATTAAAAATTGGATGGAAGATGTTATTAGTAAAGGTACTAAAAATACAGTAGTTGTCTTTGCGCAAGATGTTGCACCAGATACGGTATTTGAGTATATTGTTTCTTCACAGGATGATGGCATACACAATACAGTATTTGATAACATAGGAGCTACTGCACTCATCAGACAATATCTCGATCGTGGGGGGAGAGTAGTATGGATAGGTGACCTACCATTTGCATATCAGGGGAAGAGTGGGACGAAAAAAGTAGAACAACTGCAAAATGCGAATAAAAATGCTTATCGGACTGATTTAAGAGGATCGAGTATAAATGTTCTTAGTGTTATTCCAATATTTTCATGTGCGCCACGAAGATCAGTTAAAATAACTAAAGAAGGACGAAAAATTGGTCTTAAGACTGTTTGGAGTAGTATACGACCGATTACCACTGAAACGGGTATTATTCCAAGATGGGCAGTTAAGTATATACGACCAATAATGCCCTATGCAATGAGGGGAGAATTTGTAGAACCACTTGCAAAAACTGAGGCGCTTATTTCAAAGGCACAAATAAAATATGATAAACGTGGTATTTGTAATCGGATTAAGCGGTTTTTTTCTGAGCGTGTTGCAGGTATAGAGATAGGAAAAGATGGGATAGGCCTTGATTTATCTGAGAACTCTAAGAAAAAAGAAGAGCCCAAGTTAAGATACTTCGAGGAGTATACCAGTGCTTGGTTTAAAAATTTCAATAAAGAAGAACCAAATTCAGGTTTCGTGCGCATTTGGGATTTTTCACCCAGCGTAATCACAGAGAGTATGAAAGGGGAACTCTACCAAGTGGCAACTTATGGGATAAAATAAGGAACTTAGAATACTAATAAGCCCGAAGCATATCTTTGATGCCCCGTAATGCATTGCGGGGTGGCATGGATAGGGCGTTCTCTTTCTAAAGGAATAAAACTTATATAATATATTTAGTTTCATTGGATTGTAAAATTGTCTAAAAATTAAGTTGATGAGACCGTAGTTCGTGCCGGTTTGAGTATAACGTAACTTCCGCGGGGATAGTTCCGAACCGTCCCGGCTATCTGAAACTATCCTGTCATACATTCAACTGCACAATCACCGCAACCGCAAGGCGTAGCTCAGCACCTAAGAATCATCCTCCTTCACAGTGAACCTGCTCAGCTCATCCATCATCGCCTGCGCCACATCACTCAATCCCTGCGTCTCGGCTGTCAGTTCCTGTATTGCGGATGTTTGCTGCTCCACAGCCGACGAACTCTCCTCTGAAGCGGACGCACTCTCTTCGGATACGGATGCCACCTCGTCTATGTTTGCGACGACCGTCTCCACGACCCCGGCTATGTTTCTGGCACCGGAATCGATCTCTTGCACCATGGAGCTGACCTCGTCGATTGACCTGACTACGTCATCGACGCCGTCGAGAGCGGTGTGCATGAGCTCTCCGCCTTTTGCTGACTCGTCCACGGCTGCTCCGGTCGCTGATATCGCATTAGCCCCGGACTCCTGTATCTGCCCAATCGCAACTCCCGATTCACCTGCGGCATCCTTGACCTTCTCTGCGAGGTTCTTTACAGCGTCAGCAACAACAGCAAAGCCCTTTCCTGCTTCACCGGCTCTGGCTGCCTCGATTGCAGCGTTAAGACCCAGCATGTTGGTCTGATCGGCGACATCTGTGATGACGCTCCCCATCTCTCCAACTCGCTCGATTGCCGTGTTCATCTCTGAAACGGTGTCTGACGTCTTTGCAACACCCTCCTGGATGTGTGCCAGACCCTCGAGCGTCTGCTTCGCGGCTTCCTGGACTTCATGCGTTGTGCGAACAGCGTCCTGCGCCCTCTCTGCCGAGTTGGCTGCGTTCGTGGATGTTTGCTCGATCTGCGACGCAACATCCGCAACGTTTCTGGACGCACTATGCGCGAGTTCGGCAAGCTTCTGCGAGCCCTCGGCAACCTGCTGGGATGCGGATGCAAGCTGCTCCATCCCCGCATTCATCTCTTCTGCGGCAGACGCAAGTCCCTGTGCGGTTCCCAGCACCTTCATGCCAGTGGCTCTCGTTGTGACTATCGCATCTGAGATAACGTCGATCAGTGCGTTCACAGAGCCTACGACTTTCCTGTACTCACCCCTCGCATCAACCTCTGCTCTCACGGTCAGGTCACCCTCGGCAGCCCGTCCTGCAAGCCGCCCCATCTCTGCGATGATCGTTCTCAGATCGGACTTCATCTCCCCGAACGTCACCGCGAGATGCCCGAGCTCGTCTTTCGAATCGACCTTCACCTCGTAGTCGAAGTCACCGTTCCGGATTTTGTTTGCGCCGATCATGATCTCGTTTAATGGACGGGTGATGCTGTTTGCAAAGAAGTACGCAATAAGCACTCCCGCGATGATCGAAATTATGCATATAAGGAGCGTTACGTTCCTGACCGCAGTTATCGGGTCTGCAAAGTCTTCGTTATAGCAACTGGCTCCGATCACCCAGCCAAACGCGGGCGAGTGTGCGATTGCCGCAAGCTTCATTCGTGGCTTGTTCTCACCCGGGTTCTGCCACAGGTACTCCTGCACAAAAGTCTCGTCCCCTTTCAGTGCCGCCCCTCTGTTGCAAATCTCCTGGATGAAGTAGGTGCCGGATGCGTCCTTTGCGTTCCAGATGTTGTCTCCGTCCCGCGTCCTGCCGCCCGATAGGACGTAGTTGCCCTCAGTGTCAAGGATATAAACGTAACCCGTTTTTCCGATCACAACCTCTGCAAGGCTGTTCATCATGTTGTCCTGAAACTCTACCTGTTTGACGCCGACATAGAGGATACCGATCGCTGTTCCGTCCGAGTTTTTGATTGGCTCGTACGCTGTCTGGTAGTCTGCGTTAACGACCCATGCCGTGCCAAAGTATGTCTGTTTACCCTTGACAACCGTGTCGTACACGGTGCTAGAGACCGTTGTTCCGACAGCCCGGTCCCCGTTGGCATCCATCACGTTCGTAGATATCCTGAGGTCATCCTGGAAGATCGTTGCTGTGCCGCCGACAACCGACTGCACAGAATCAACGATTTCGTAGTTGTAATTGAGCACGTAGCCGCCGACAACGGTTCCGACCGTCGTGCCATCGACCACGAGCGGATAGACGCTGGTCAGCACCATGCCGTCATTGCCTGCGCCAACCTGTCCTGAAAGCCCCTCTTTTGCGATGTACTGGCTGCCTATAATCTCTGTTGCTGCGAAACCGCTGCCAGCCCCTTTACGCACCAGATCAGGCACGAACGTGTCACCAGTATTTGTGCTGCTCGCTCGTGCGATCACATTTCCGCTGGTGTCAGTCACTGTGAGAATATTGAACCCCTCTTTCTGCGCAATTCCGGCAAGCACGCTATGCAGGCTCCCCGGATCACTGAATGAGTTTATCACGTCAGGATGCACTGCGACTCTCTTTGTTCTCCGGTCCGCATATCCAAGATGCTCCTGATAGTGCGACCGTGCCACCTGAAGATCGCTTTCGAGCTTCTGCTGGATCATGTCGTAATTGCTCTCGACCTGCGCTTTTGCGAGCAGCACCTCCTGCTGCAAGAGCACACTGGATTGTTCGTTAATTCCGCTCTTTGTGGCACTGTAACTTGCAAATCCAAGCACTAAAACTGGAATCGTGACTAGTATGAGGCATATAGCCATCAGTTTCGTCTTTATCTTGATGTCTTTCAATTTTGTCATGTTTAACCCCTTTCTATAGACTGTGTTATGTGAATGCTCTTGATGTCACACCCCGTTCCCACTTTATATTCTATAACGGTTGCAACATATAAGTGTTTCGTGTGCGGGGGCGGCTGTTGAGTTGCGTGATTGTTTTTAATCGATCTCTTCAGAGCAAAGCTTTGCTCCGGAGATGTTTTCAAAAGATGTATGCTTGAGCCTGCACCAACAACACCATTATTTGACTGTTTTTTGTAATGGTCAGTCTAATGTACAACATCATGCAAGACGTGAAGGCAGAGATTATACTCGACACCGGCATAAACTGCGGTTTTCAATCTTTGCGTCTCAGCGCCTTTGCGCCTTTGCGTTTCCTCCAATATAACGCAAAGTCGCAAAGTCGCAGAGACGCTAAGGGAGTTATCTCCGTCGTCACGTCTTTCGTGTTGTTGTGCACCCGACTGGCATATGCAAAAAAGCTCAATTTGTGGCGGTGCGAAGTATAACAACGCCCCTTGCGTCTTCGCGTTGAATTGGGAAACAAAAACGAGAAAGAAAGAAAGCCTTTCTGTTGGCGACCATGTTGTGTGGGTATCGGTCGCTCTTGTGTTCATGGTCAGATTGACCATTACACTTTGACTGTTTTTTACAATTTCCAGAAAGGCGTGTGTGGGATAATAGATTTGGAGACACAATCAAGTTTTTCAGTATATCTCCGCGTCTATCACCGAAGTGAAGTTTCCTGTGATCCTCGCGATCGTGAGATTCAGGGCGGTCTGGTTGAATGCCACATCGCATTCGATGTTATCAGTCATGTTCAATGCGAGTTCGTTCAGAGCGACGGTCGCATTCTCGCTGATCCCGACACACGTGATCTTGCGCTCACATCGGTAATCGTCCAGAGCATGCAGCTCCTCATAATACTGCTGTGCAATCGGTGTACTCATCGCAACCATCTGTACCGGCGCATCGAGATTTACCTGCTCGAGCAGTTGCGCGTAATACATATACGAGCCGGATGCGTTCTCGTTCTCGATTGTATCAACCACGCTCTCGACCCTGCTGCGATGCCCCATAATGCACGGATCGCCCATGATTGCGAACATGTAGTTGCCGCCTTCGTCCCTCTCCGGTCGCATGAACATCGTATAACCCTGGTACTCGGACGAACTTAGGTGTCTGGGCAAGAACTTCCTCTGGCTCAGCGTATGCATCTCGATACGTGTACCGTCCCCGAACCACGCAAGATAGCCCTCTGCGATCTCTGTTCCATAAGTGTCAGAGGGATACATCAGCGGCTCAAGTGGCGTCCCCCCAAGCTCCTCTGAATTGATATATCGTGCGCCAAACGCAATCGGAGGACTCATGTTGAGCCCGTCCGTAATCGAATCGAGCCTGTGATCGATCAGCTTTCCAGCCCGGCTCAGCGAAACGCGATTGTCTGGCGTTTCTATGGACTGTGGCATATTATTATTGTTATCGGAGTCGTCACTTCCCCAGAAAAGAGATGCAAGTGGAGCTGCTACCATTATAATCACCATGAATCCCGCAATTGCTATTGCAAAGATCGTGGATCTGTTGTATTTTACCATGCAAGCCAATCTTTGCGGCGGATGTTATTAACTTTATCGAGAGCGGTTGGCTGCCAGATCGCCCGTGCGTCTGACTCGCCCAAAAAAGCATCCTGCAGAATCAAAAACGCCTCAACCAACCGTCGCGATGATCTCATCAAAAGCGTCCACCACGTAGCGCAAATCGTCTTCTGACAACTGGTATGTACTCAATTTGAAATATTTTGTAAGTCCGGACTTGATTCCGTGAATATTCCGTTTCTTGAGTTCCTTGTAGAGAAAGAACCTGCCTTTCTTCGCATGCTTCGATATCTCGTAGAGAACAGGCGCCTCAAAGAAGATCAGGTCGTGGTTGTGCGGTTTGTCCCCCATCTGAATCATGCCGAGGCTTTCCATCTGTTCCGAGAACCATCTCGCCTTTTCAACCTCGCGGTCCCATTCCAAAACCCGTGCCCTGACCGTGGGAAACGATGCGATCAGCGTCATGATCGTTGCGCCGCGTGCCGTGCACCCGAGAAGCTCAAGCTCCTTGTTCTTGTTATACGCAGATCTTCTGAGCACGAGGTCGTGGTACTGCTCGCTTACCCCAAGAACGCCAACAGGACCGCAGGCTGCCATTGACTTGTGCCCGCTGCCAGCGATGAAATCCGCGCCGAGATCCTTTGCAGATACCGGCATGCGTCCGACCGAATAGGCGCAGTTTAGAAGCAGCGGGACATCGTACTCATGACAGATTGCGGATACCCTCTTTGCATCCACGATGTTTCCGTAATTCCCGTCAGGATATGTCAGAACCGCAAGAACCACCTCTTCACCCGAATTTTGCTGCCCCTCTATAATCTCCGCATACCCTTCCGGATCAACCCGGTAGTCCGGGCGATCCGAGACCGGAACCTGCGATATGCCGAGTCCTGCCCGCTCTGCCGCAACAAGAGATGTGTAATGCGCATTCCCGTCCATGACAACGCAGCCGCCCTTCTTGCCAAGCGCGTGCATCACCGCGAATATACTCTCGCGTGCTCCGTTTGTGACTCTTGCGTGGTCGACTCCGAGGAACGCGGGCAGGTCCTCGTACACGAAATTGTAAATCGGCGGTTTCTTGATCTCCTCGAGCTTGCCTGGGCAGAAATCGCAGATCGAGTATCCGTCGCCCCATTCTGCGAGTGCCTCTTTTGCCTCGGGTGTGAGCAATCCGCCGCGCTGAAGCGGGTCGATGTTGATCATTCCGAGCGTGCTCCGTTTGAGGGTGGGTTTCTTTGCCATGTGGGTTCACTTCCTGTGCTGCGGTTTTGTATTGGGTGGGTGTATCATCTCAAAAAGTTATCCAAAAAGAACGTCTTGTATTCAATAACTTCAATATTTCTCCATTCACAGAACCGGCAGAACGGTTCATCGCTTGAAAGGATCATCGCACCAGTTTCTTCATAAGCTTTCAATAAAGAGACGTCAGCCAGCCCAAATTTTATGCCCGCATCCTGGATTATTTTCTCTTTATCAATCCGGATTTCACCCATCTTGCTTAAGAACATTCCATAGCTATGAAAGAACTCCTCGACCCCTTCTTCCTTCAATTTAAACTTGCTTCTCACTCTGTACAACAGTTCACTCAGAACATACGGGGTTATGCAAAACTGCTGGTTGGATGTGAATAATCTGTCCAGGAAATTAAACTCTTCATCAGGGGCATCACAGAGGCAGATGTCGCCAAGTTTATCATTCCGAAACGCACCGGTCGCATGAATAAAAAGTGGACCGGTGTCGATCACAATACGATCAGCGCTCAGAAATAGATCATACAGTGTATTTGAAACACGAATCAAAGTATTTCACTCTGTTTCCATCTTTTCTTGATCGAGAATCGAACCATCTTCAGAATCGACTTTCACCCGATATCTACTCGGTGCTCTTGCACTGAGCCCGGGATAAAAGAGACATGAAACCTCCCAGCAATTCTCCTCCTCGTTCTTCTTGATATCGATAAGTTGGAAACCAATTACAGAATTAGTTCCATGAACCTCTTCGAAATGAGCTCTAACTGCCAACGCTGCTGCTTTTCCATCAAGCATATTATTTCCTCAAAATGGATGTGTGAATGCGCAGTTATTAAATCTACCTGATTCGACAAAAACGGGCGGTGCCATGCAATCGGCACCACCCTACTCACGGACTCACGAAACCATGGCGTCACACCACATGATCCCGGTAGCCGGATGGCTCCTCTCTGCATATCGTATACTCAGCCATGTTTCAGCCATAAACCCAAACACGAGTCCCACCCTCTTCAAGATACTCACCAAACGCCGCTTTTATCCTGCCATCCACATACACAGTCCCACCAACCGTCCGGTCCAGCAGGTAATCAAATATCTCCGTGATCCTGAGCATGGGATACACCACCATACCGGCATCCCTCAATACATCTTTCCCGTACTTAAGGACAAACAGCGGATCAAAGCAGGCTCTATGAGCGGAGGAGAGCAGCGAATGGTCGGCATCGGACATGCGCTCATGCTCTCGCCTGACCTTCTTCTTCTTCTTCTTCTTGATGAGCCGTCCGCGGGACTGGCTCCGGTGATGCGGGACATGGTCTTGGGAAGTTGACTGAGATAAACGAGAGCGGTACATCGATCTCGATCGTGGAACAGAACGCAAAAGAGGTCGCTTGGAATATCTGACCGCGGGTACGTGCTCGGGCAGGGACTTTTCGCAAGCGAGCAGAAGCGCGTCCTTAACAGCATTCAAAAATGATCTGCGTGTGGTTTGGAGTTGGGACTGTTGCCAAGAATCTAACTTCAAGATCAAACGCGACGTTAAATACGAAAGCTTGTGATCAAGTGGTCAAGGAAAGGTTTTTATAGTATGGCTGTATAGTAGTATACGGTTAGGAGGTAACTTCACTACTGATAAATATCAGGGAGTTTCAGATCCGTGACCGTAAATAGGTGGGATGTGACATAAATGAACATAAGAATAAAGCAACTTGTATTCGGATTCTGTGTAGCGATTGTGGTGCTTGGTGCATCCACAGGAGGTGCGTGCGCAAAAGATGTTACATATAGAGGTGTAGTGACAGGATTTCCTGATTTTGGTGATGCTGTGGGCACAGGAGGTGCCAACGTTCGTATCGATGAAATCCTTTCTGATCCAGCAGGTAATCTTAGAATAGGCGATAATGTGACCGCCACTTGGCCCATAGCACCCCCGTTCGCTGATATCAGCGTCACGGTAGGCGATCGCGTGGAGGTCTGTGGTGAATATCGTAACATTACAGAGATGCCTGAACATTGGTCAGATGTTGAAGAACACTGGACCGATCTGTGTACATCAGAGCATTACCTTGTAGGATTAGATATCCGGTTCAGTGGAACTGCAATTGAATCTATCGAGGCGACCATGCCCGGTGCGCCATCAGGCTGGGTTGTGCAAGTGGATGAGGTGTTCAATGGACCACAGCCATGCAACGATCAATTGAACGTCACTACTGCAGCAGTCGCTCCACCAAGGGGATACATGGACCCAGATATTACAGAAGGAGATCAGGTATATGTGTATGGGCATTATACTAGTCCGGATGGGTCTGATGTGAGTTTGATTGGGTCTGCTGATTACTATATACAAAGATCAATGGAGATTCTGCAATATAGGGGTGTAGTGACCGGATTTCCTGATTTTGGTGGTGCTGTGGGCACAGGAGGTGCCAACGTTCGTATCGATGAAATCCTTTCCGATCCGGCAGGTAATCTTAGAATAGGCGATAATGTGACCGCCACTTGGCCCATAGCACCCCCGTTCGCTGATATCAGCGTCACGGTAGGAGATAGCGTGGAGGTCTGTGGTGAATATCGTAACATTACAGAGATGCCTGAACATTGGTCAGATGTTGAAGAACACTGGACAGATCTGAGTACACCAGAGCATTACCTTGTAGGATTAGATATCCGGTTCAGTGGAACCGCAATCGAATCTATCGAGGCGACCATGCCCGGTGCTCCATCAGGCTGGGTTGTGCAAGTGGATGAGGTGTTTAGCGGACCACAGCCATGCAACGGTCAATTGAACGTCACTATTGCAGCCGTCGCTCCACCATGGGGATACATGGACCCGGATATCGCGGAAGGAGATCAGGTACGTGTGTATGGACGTTATACCAGTCCGGATGGGTGTGATGTGAGTTTGATTGGGTCTGATGATTACTATATACAAAGATCAAGCCCGTGCAACCCCCATGATAGCGACAGCGAGATCATTGCGCCCGGTGCGTTGAAGATTCCGCAGATAGTAGCCGGGAACAGATAACTGTAAGAAATCGTTGTGGTCAGCACAAGAACATGATGTCAATGCGGGATACAAGTCCCGCACTCTTTTTTCCGTTCTGGTCACGCAAATCCCAAAATCCCGAATCAGTAAATACTACGAAACAACAAGCCATCCCACAGGTGAGCCGGATGACGGTTGGAATCATAAGTTATAGAGTGTGCATACCGCGTTACAGAATCAAGGTTTCTGAGATAGCGAGGGTGTGGAATACAGACGCACAGAGCATAGCAGATGGCATACGTATGCAGGAGAAGTCAGTTCAGGATATGGACGATGGTACTGCGATGATTACTGTGGAAGCGACACGAAATGCGGTCAATATTCTTACACTAAGCCCCGGATAAAATAGACATGAAACCTCCCAGCAATTTTTATCCTCGTTCTTCTTGATATCGATGAGCTGGAAACTAAGCACAGAATTAGTTCCGTGAATGTCTTCGAAATGATCCATAACAGCTAACGCTGCTGCTTTTACGTCAATCATACTCTTCCTCAAATTGGATGTATGAATGTGCAGTTATTAAATCTACCCGATTCGACAAAAAAACGGGCGGTGCCCGGCAATCGGCACCACCCTATTCACGGACTCAACGAAACTACGGCGTCACGCCTCAGGATCCGGGTAGCCGGGCGGCTCCTCTCCACATATCGTATACTCAGCAGCCGGGTAAAACCTGATCGCGGTATTATCGTCTGCCGTTCTGAGATACATGTTGCCCATGACCCTTTGTCTGCTGCCAGGCTCAAGAATTGTCGGCATCACACGGTTTGCAAGGACGATCTCATCAGAATCCGCACGTATTACCTCCATGGCACCGTAGATGTCACCCGTGCTGATTTTCGTGGCGCGATTGTCGATCAGGAAGACATGAGTTACCTGAACTAGGTTGGAGTCGGTTCCTCTGAATACGTACTCCACATAGCAGTGGAAGACCGCAATCTCCCCTTCACCGTCCGGATCTTCGATGTAGGCTATGAATGTCCGGTTCTGATTCAACGAACCGGGTGCGGTCGATGCATCGAGCACATCGCTTGCAATCTCCACGCCATCTCTTGCAAAGGAGAGCAATGCCTTGTTCCCGTCGAGGTCTATCTGCTGGGCGGTGAGCGTGAACCCTGCGCCAAGATCCCATGGTTCACCGACCGCTATAGTCTCAAAGTCATTGTCCTTGAATTCCACGAGCGGTCTATACAGCGTGTCCGCCCTGCCGCCTGCTGCCACGTACTTCTCTGCAATCCAGCCTGTGACGTTGTACCCGGTCGCGCCATTGATTGTCACGTCGCTGTACGCCTTATTGATCGCGTACTGCTGATACACCGGATGCGTCGTATAGGTCAGCATATCGTCCTCAATCACACGCCCGTTCAACGATTCGATTGCAAGGGTCTCGGTGGACGTGCCGGAATCAAAGTCGTACCAGAGAGCCGCGAAGTTGGAGGCGTTCCAGACGATCTCTGCGCTCTGATTCGGACGTGGGTCAACGTCCGGACGCGCCACCGCACCGCGAACCTCATAAGTGCCGGGTTCGGTCAGCTTCAGGACAGGCGCGAACCTCAGCGTCTCGTTGTCGGCAACAACGAAACTGATGTTGCCCATGACCCTTTGTCTGCTGCTAGGATAAAGAATTGTCGGCATCACACGGTTTGCAAGGACGATCTCATCAGAACCCGCATTTATCACCTCCATGGCACCGTAGATATCACCAGTGCTGATTTTCGTGGCGCGATTGTCGATCAGGAAGACATGAGTTACCTGAACTAGGTTGGAGTCGGTTCCTCTGAATACGTACTCCACATAGCAGTGGAAGACCGCAATCTCCCCTTCACCGTCCGAATCTTCGATGTAGGCTACGAATGTCCGGTTCTGATTCGACGAACCGGATGCGGGATGTGTATCGATCACATCTCTTGCAATCTCCACACCATCTCTTGCAAAGGAGAGCCATACCTTGCTCCCGTCGAGGTCGATCGAATCGGCAGTGAGCGTGAACCCTTCGCCAAGATCCCATGGTTCACCGACCGCTATAATCTTCCTGTCGTCGCCCTTCAATTCCACGAGCAGTCTGGAGAGCGTGTCTGCTCTGCCGTCTGCTGCCACGTACTTCTCTGCAATCCAGCCTGTGGCGTTGTACCCGGTCGCACCATCGATCATCACATCGTCGTACGCCTTATTGATCGCGTACTGCTGATACACCGGATGCGTCGTATAGGTCAGCATATCGTCCTCAATCACACGCCCATTCAGCGATTCGATTGCGAGGGTCTCGGTGGATGCACCGGAATCAAAGTCGTACCAGAGAGCCGCGAAATTGGAGGCGTTCCAGACGATGCCCCTGATCTCTTCACCGGTTGGTTCCACAACCTCGCCGCGAATTGAAACCTCACAAATCACTGGTGGAAGTGGTGGTGGTGGCGGTGGTGGCGGGGTTGATCCGGATGAAGCGCATTCGTACAAGAGATACGGGTAATACCTGTAATTGTGCACCCCATCATGGTCCATATCATCAGCAACATGGAGCCAGAGACCTTCTGCGATGTTGACATCAGAATCCATAAGAAGTGGGATGCTCTGGTCACTACTCAGCTGAACCGATTCGGACGTAACCGTCTCCACATCCAACATGCCGACTCCGCCATTGACAACTCTGACCGGATCATCGTCGATTAAGATTGCGTACTTGAGTTGTACAATATTGGTATCAGTGCCGCGGAAGATTGCATCCACATACACGCTGAAGATTGGCACATCGCCCTCCACACCGATATCTTTCTGATAGACGAAGGTGCTCGTCGTCGAGACATCAGCCATCTTAACGGTGTACGCTCCGGGGGAGCCGTTAATCAACATATCGTTGTCAAAGCGATCCCCCCGACTTCGCGGCTGGATAACCGACGTTTCCACCTCCACGTCATCCTTTTCGAGTGCAATCCAGACCAGATCGCTCTCAGGATCAATCTGCCTTACGATCAGACGATACTCGTTTCCGATGTCCCATCCCTCACCGGTTGCGAGCGTTATTTTGTCGCCTGGGTCCATTTCACAAATGATCGGCGATAACACGTACGGCTTGCCATTGATCGCCATGCATTTCTTTCCAAACCACCCGACTGCGAAGTATCCGCCAATATCAGGGTTCGCATAGCCCGACTCGACCCGGTACGCAGTGTAGACGAGATCACCGCAGTCTATTGTGTCTGGTGCTGCGGCGGTCGTTGTGAGCGCATCAGACATCAGGTTCCGGTCCACATCGTAATAGAGTCCGGCAAAATTTTGGGCAGTCCATGTAAACGGAGCTATCTGGAATGTTGCATCCACAACTTCGCCCCGCATCTCAACAGTCTCTGCGCTCGCGTGCATGACAAACGCCATAACCACGAGCACAGCCAGTATCCATATACGTTTGGTCATATATCCTCCTTTTTGGTACACCTGCCAGAATGTCTGCAATGTAGATCGGTAGGTGAGCAAGTATCGCGCACAATGTTCTGACCATTCTCCACGTGATGGTCGTATCCTCAGTCCATGCGCGTATTTATCGATATATCGACAAACACAATTTAGTAAGTGCAAGTCATAGTACTTAAGTATTTCGATTCATGGAATGGTTTTATGATGTGGTGCAGAACTTCGCAACCTGAAGGTCGAGTGTAACCGGATATCCACAATTCGGGTGTTGGATTTAAGTGTCGGGGCGATGCGGCATGCCAATTGAGCTGACGAAGAGATTGCCAGTAGGGCATGGTATAATGAGTAACAACGAATAATAATAGAATTGACCCCTGTGAAGTCACTCGAATCCCTCTCTGGCACGCGTCCAAAACTCGGTATAGAGAGAATCCAACCGGAGATTTGGCACTTCGCGGGTCCGGATGGAGCAGTAATGACATGATCGCACACATCAACGGAATCCTCGAGATAACATCCAGTGACCGCGCAGTAATCGACGTGGGCGGCATCGGGTATGAGTTGCACATTCCCGCGTCCACACTTGACGCACTGCCAGCCACTGGCATTCACGTACGGCTGCACACACATCTGCATGTGAGAGAGGATGCGCTCGTGCTCTACGGATTCTCAACGACCGGAGAACTCGAGTTCTTCAGATTACTGATCGGGATATCGAGAATCGGACCGAATGTCGCCTTGAATATACTATCCGGCATATCTTTCGATGATTTCAGATCCGCAATCTACAGCGAGGATATCCAGCGGTTGAGCAGCCTATCCGGCGTCGGAGCAAAGACCGCGAAGCGTCTTGTTCTCGAATTGAAGGATAAGATAGGGCGCGTAGAGTACATGGAGCGCATGGATTCCGGATATGCGCCGGATCTTGCAAACTCTGCCATCGCTGGCATGATCTCACTCGGATACACGAGAAGCGTGGCAGAAACAGCGGTTCGCATGGCGCTTCAGTCAGAATCATCCGATAATATTGGAGAACTGATCAAAGCCGCGCTCAAGAATGTATAGAATAGTATAGAATATATGGGCATAGAAATGAACCAACATGATCACCCACACATCGAGTATCTATATCATCCTGCCGACGTCATGTTCCGGGTCTATGGCGAAACGATCGAGAATGTATTCGAGTATGCCGCACTTGCGATGTTTGGCGCGATGATCGATACCGGCACCGTAGAGCCGATAACGACGCTTGATATCGATCTTGCTGCCGAGGATTGTGAGGATCTGCTGTACGATTTTCTATCGGAATTATTATATTTGTTTGAGGTCGAAGAGATCGTGTTCGGGCGCTTTGTTGTGGAGCAAATCAGGTATCGTTGCGGGGAGTATCGCATTAAAGCGCACGCATCCGGCGAAAAAATCGACCATGAGCGGCACAAATTCGGCATTGGTGTGAAGGCGGTCACATTCCACAATATGGCAATTGAGCAGACCGATTGTGGATGGATGGCGCAGGTGATCGTCGATACGTGAGGATTGGGGCATTAATAGGGAGTGGTACGAATAGAGAATATATTGAGAATGATCAAGAGACCGCAGAGATCCTGTTTGGACCGAATCATAGAGCGCTGCCACAAGACATAGTACCATGTACCAGCCATAACGTCCCTTGGTGTGACCCATGCACGAAACACTGGACGAGACACTCTCTGCGCTGGACGATCTGATCGATGATATCTATGATTGGATGATCAAACGCGGCGACTACTACTTCGATTTGAAATCGAACGAGGAACTGACAGCGAGACTCGACGATATCGAGGAACGTTTGATCGAATACGGTGACGCGACTGTCGAGCCTCTAAAAGAATATCTGCATGATACAGAGACCTACGCACACATAGTTGCTGCCGCTGTGCTCCAGGAGATCGGCACTCCAGCCGCTATCTGGCAGTTGATCGATGCGATCGAGTCCACGGATTCCAAACTATGTGAATACGCATCAGAGGTACTGAAAAGTATCGGCACACCAGCGCTTCAGCCGCTGATCGAGAGAATCACTGATCGGCTGGACAATCCGGCAGTTGATGGAAATGGGGATGAGATTGGTATACTCTATACGCTTGGTGTACTATCTGAGATCAGAGACCCGCAGTCGTTTGATTTCATGGTAGGACTCCTTGACCGATTCGATGACGGGATGGGTTCATTGAATCTGGCGTACCTGTGCTCCCGCATCTACCATCAGCATAATCGGGAGATCATACCACGGCTGGAAGCCATCGCAGAGAAGTATGAGGATAACACGCCCGGCAATGTGGCAATTGAAGCCAACGGCACAATCCGGCATCTGTTGGTTGACCGGATACTTGAGTCAGAGGACTGGATGATCTATGGGTGCTGCTACATCTGCGAGGATTATGATAAACATGAGAAGACCTGTACGGCATCTGGCGAGCATAAGTCTTACGATAGCTTTTGCATTCAATGCATACCGGAAAAAGAGTTTTCTTGTGAGTTATGTTATCTAAAACGTTTCGTAACCTCACCGGACGATCCCTACATAGATGGATGCGATATAGACAATCTGCCACCGATCTATGTCGATCTTGAGTATAGCCATAATCAAGGGGACGTAATCGAGGAGTTCGAGATTACGACCAGTTATCGCAACAAAGGTTTGATCACTGTTGAGGCTGACAGCATGGAACTCTCTTTTGAGTTTCATACAGTTGACGACCTGAACGTGCTGAAAGAGTTCTTTGAAGGAGCGGGAGACTATCTTGTGGGCGGGATATGGTTTTTCATCGACACAGAAGAGATATTCGACGAATTATATCCGGAAGCCGTTGATGCGGATGGGGAACTGATCCGGCGTGACGATGGCAGCATCGTTGCCGTCCACAAGGAGGATCGGTTCGAGCTGAAACTTGTTCTAAACACGGATACAATCGAGAATCTGATCGCGATAATCGACACCCAGCGATTCCTGTTGCTTTGCGATACACACTCATATATTGATGATTTCCGCGAGAGGCGGGATAAGGTGGAATCGGATATAAGACGGGTGCTGAGATTGGGTGAACCAGCCGAAGATTCCGAAGAGCCAGAGCCAGAGGGGGCACCGCCATCACCGCCATGCGACCACGAGTTTAAACTCCTGAAGACGCACAAGAAGTACACGGTGTACCGCTGTACAAAATGCGGAGAAACAAAGAAGGAATTTGCATAAGAGTTGTGTACATCTGTGTTCGGTTAAGCACCGCGTACGTGTTTAGCTAACCACACGATTGCACAGATTTCCACGAGAAAGACTGCCCTTTCCGGCCCTTTTACAATTCGTGTTACAAACATTTCGTAGATGAATCCTGCCGGTGTGCCGTTAAGCGCTTAGGGATCACGAATGACATGAATAAACAAATTTCACGAATGCTAAACCAGAATAAATTCATGCCATTCGTCCATGTCGAGTAGGACTCATAGCGCACCTCTTGTTTTGGGGTAATAGCCCCGAGGTTACTATGAGCCCCCTCACAGAACCGGACTTGAAGATTTCCCTCATCCGGCTCTTCAGAAGAACCTCCCCACCCGT
>DAOVGE010000102.1 GCA_030672605.1 Methanosarcinales archaeon | reverse complement strand
ATCTACTGATCGGGATTGTGAGGTCGTAATCGCAATCGACAATCTCGACCAGATCCATGACAAGGGTCAGATCGCCGAGTTTGTTCATGAGATATTCAAACATAAAAAATCGTTGATAATTGCTGTACTCAGAAGCGAAGCCATAACTCTTGAATTTCACCGCAGTTTCCGTGACCCCATTGTAGTCGGGGATCTGCCCGGAGACGCACTCAAGGAGATTTTAGTCAGACGGCTGGAGAATTGCCCCGAGAAGGAGATTCTGGAGCAAAAATTACCGCCCATCGCTGACGAATTGCGGACGGTAACAGGCAATCCGCTTTCATTTCTCACATGGGTTCACTTCCTCTGCAATAACAGCGATCTAAACCCGGAAACCGTGCTGTATGACCTTAAAAGCTTTGCATTCAATTTTTATGGATTCGATCCCGAAAAAGTTTCCGTTATCAGCAAGTTCTTCCTGATTGGGGGTAATCCATTCCTAAAGAGAGGTGAGATCGTCGATCAATCGGGAATTTCGGAAGGAGATTATGATGCGATGATCGAGAATGGTATTCTCGTCCCTGATGACCTCTATACGCCGCAGAAGTACAGGCTTTCACCAGACCTCGCTTTTTTCAAGCTTGATGTATAATATGGGAATCTGGCAATGAAGGTATTCCAAACCCCGCTCTTAAGGAATTTTCAGATAAACCCCGCGTTCTTAGAGAAGCCCCAAACGTTGCCTTTCGATATGTCCGTAGATAAGAAGGAGAAGATACTAAACCTCCTGCTCTGGGGTATGAACGCTTACCATCCCGACTTCTTATCCGTGGATTACAAAGATATCGAGAGTGCAGCCGGAAATAGACACGTAGAGCAAATAAAAGGGGTAACAGTGGATAAAAACACTCTTCTATCGGTTTCAGTCAGAAGTGAGAAGGAACTGAGAAGTGCATTAAAAGCCGGAAGGCGGATTCCATCACTGATGATTGTGATAGATATACTGGATCCGGAAGTTTCGGCATCGCGGAGATGGCTTTTTCAGTTGAAGAATGCAGCTGTGGATGCCATCAGAAAGACGATCTACGAAGATGAACGGATCGATGAGACGCTCCTGGATGGATCGGCTTTTGACTTCGCTCTCAAGAACTTTGAAGACCCGATCGATACAATTGAATTTCTGGATCTGGTAATTTCAGCCAGATCAGAGGATACAGAGATGGAGGAGGCTATCGATGAGGCGTTTATTGCGATGGTTAGCGATAAGATGTCGATATTGAAAGCCAATCAAGTAAAAATCCTACTGTCGCTCGTTGTTAGGGACAGCATCCCGGATATTCGGAGACTGACCACGATTCCTGAAGATGCAATCAGCAAAGCGATCGATGGCATGCAGATACAAGGTCTGGTTCATCGCCGTGGTGAGACGACCGTTTTGCCCCTTTACATGAAGACTCTTAAAAAACCGAGTTTGCTTATTGGTGTTGTGGAGCGGATAGCTGGCAAAATGGAAAGAGGGGAATTTAACGAGATAAAGGAATTTTATTTCGGGGTACTAAAGGAGATCAAACCGAATGAAGAGATTATTGAGCAGCCGGTGATGAGGGCAGAAACGATGCGAGCAATCAGTTATCCATTTCAGGAGATGGGGGATCTGGATAAGCTGGTCATTTCACTTAAGGCGCCATTTATGGAGGAGGTAGCAGAGGAGATCAAAAATTCCGATAGATTGATTGAGATAGTGGACGAAGTGCTGTTTGAAACAATCGATGACCGGATTCGTGGCATCGCCCTCTCTGTGCGAGCACTGGCGTATATGAAGAAAGGCTGTTTGGAAGAGTCGAGAAGAGATATTGATGCAGCTTGTAATATTAATACAGAGGTTTTAAATCTTTTAGTACCGTTTTATCTCAGTTATGGTAACCTCTACCGGGAACGGGCTAAATATAAAGAAGCAGTAAAATGCTATGACCGCGCTCTGAAATTGGCAGAGAAATCGGGAGACGAACTGGGGACTTCTCAAGCATTAATCGGCGCTGCAGAAGTTCATCTGGAGCAGGCGGATCACAAGGGGGCTGATGACCTGGTCAGAGATGGGCTGAAGATCGCCGAAGGGTTGGGGGGAATCCGGCAAAAGTGCAGTTGCTCGGGCTCTCAATCTGCTGGGTGCTATCCAGCAGACGATCGGGGATGCCGGCTCGGCAATAGAGTATTACGAGCAAGCACTCCCTATCAGCAGGATGGTGTACGGCGAGAGACATCCGGACGTGGCAACATATCTCAACAACACCGGCTCGGCATGGGGTGACCTCGGCGAGCACAAGAAAGCGATTGGGTACTACGAGCAAGCTCTCTCGATTGACACTGAGGTGTACGGCGAGAGACATCCTGCGGTGGCAACATATCTCAACAATATCGGCTTGGCATGGCACGTCCTTGGCGAGCATGAGAAAGCGATGAAGTACTATGAGCGGGCACTTTCTATTCGCAAGGATGTGTATGGTGACCGGCATCCTGATGTAGCAACAACATTTAACAACATCGGCGGGGCATGGGATGACCTTGGTGATCAAAGAAAAGCGATTGAGTACTATGCGCAGGCACTTTCGATCGACAGGGATGTGTACGGTGACAGACATCCTGCAGTTGCAAGAGACCTAAGCAACATCGGCCTGGTATGGCGTGCACTCGGTGATTCGCGACGTGCAAGCACATCTCTTCAGCAGGCGTACAGCATATTTCAAGAGTTCTATGGTGATGAAAATCCCAGTACCCGAAATGCAAAGAAGTTGCTGGATGCCTTGGACAAGTGAGCGTCCCCCAATCAGGCACTCCCCCCACAAACGAACTTCCAATGGTGTGTACGCCGCGTGATGTGCCTGATATAAATCCCATGCGGCACAGATAACACGAACCATGAACCTGAATGCAGTAACTGTTCCGGATATTCCGCTGATTGAGAATGGGGACGATCTTGCAGAGATCATCTGCAAACGAGTCGCGCTGCAGGATCGTGACATCGTCGTGATCGCGTCCACGATCGTTGCAAAGGCTGAAGGAAGAATCGTAAAACTACAAAATATCCGTCCAACAAAGCGTGCAATTGCGATCGCTGATGTGAACGAGGGTGATTCGGGGTTTGTCCAGGCGGTTCTCAACGAGAGCGCGGAGACACTCATCGAGTCGCCGTTCCTTCTCACGAAGACGCGGTGCGGAAACATCTGCGTGAATGCCGGAATCGACGGATCGAACGTGGATGGGGATAGTGATCACATCATACTGCTGCCAAACGATCCTGACAAGAGCGCAAAAAATATGAGATCGGATATACTTTCGATAACCGGTAAGAAGGTGAGTGTGGTAATCACAGACACCAACGGACGGGCATTTCGTGATGGTCAGATCGGAGTTGCGATCGGAGTCTCCGGAATCAGACCGACCAGAGACTGGCGCGGGACACGCGATCTCTTTGGCGATGTCCTTGAGGTTGCAAACGAAGCGATCGTGGACGAACTCGCTTCCGCTGCAAACCTTCTCTTTGGCGAGGGTTGCGACGGAACTCCGGTTGTGGTGATCCGCGGGCTCGATTTTTACGCTGAATCAGATGGGATCGGATCACTGTACTTCCCGGAATCAGATGATGTCATCAGAAGAACACTTCTGAAAGTGAAAGATGAAAAATAAAAGATGGGGCCGCTGCGATTTGAACGCAGGTGTCGGCGTCCCGGACGCCGAAGGATGGACCAAGCTACCTCACGGCCCCATTGGTCAACAATCAGTAATACGGTGAGAAATCGTCAACCAACTCTGCATGGGTCAAGAGCATTCTCCGGCAGCAGTATCTCTCGACTCCGAGATCGTCCATAACCTTTGCCGGATCTTCCAGCTCTATGCGCTTCTTGTACTCCTGCCACGCACTGGATACGACCTTTCCGCAGGTGAAACAACGAACAGGGATCATAACGCAATCACCGGTATGATTTCTGTCTGCGTGTTCTTGCGCCTTTGCCGCCGAACTTCTTTGCCTCTGTGTGTCTCGAGTCACTGACCAGCAGATTGCGGTCATAATCCGAAAACGTCTGTTTGAGCGTGGTATCGTTCGTCCATGCCAGAAGTCCCTTGGCGATCGCCGTTCTCGCAGCATCCGCCTGACCCATGACACCACCACCGCGCGTATTCACGCTGATGTCAACGCCACTGGCAATCTCTTCGCCAGCAAGTATGAGCGGCTCCTGCATCTTGAGTCTGGCGAGTTCGGGATCACATATCTCAAGTGGCTTCTTATTGATGCGCACCCTGCCTATACCTTCCTTGATGGTTGCACGTGCAACCGCAGTCTTCTTTTTACCCGATGAATTGATAACCCTGATCATCTGGTAGTGGTATCTTTTGTTACGTGATATAAAGATATCTCATTGCAAAAACAGAGCGCCGGTAGAACAACCTTTATATCCATACGATCGTGATATTAATAAATACCGAATCTGAAAAAATAGAGGCTGTACAGGATGAACATAAAGAAGTTTCGAGGATCGCGTACATGTGGCGGAGGTACGCATAAGAATCGCCGTGGCGCAGGCAACCGGGGCGGGCGCGGCAAATGTGGTGCAGGCAAGCATCATGCCACGCGGGCACTGTTACGCGGATATACTTATGGAAAACACGGGTTCACACGTCCGCAGAAGGTAATTGTTGATACAAAGGCGATCAACATAAGCGAACTCGATTCAAAGATATCCGAACTGATGCAAACAGGATTCGCTGAAGAGAAGGATGGTGTGGTACATATCGATGCCAGCGGATTAGGGGTTCACAAAGTTCTCGGTGCTGGTCGCGTGAATCGGGCAATGGCTGTTTCTGCGCAAGCATTTTCCGCAACAGCGGTCGAAAAGATCGAGAACGCTGGCGGGACCGCGATCCATACATAGGTTAAACGGTAATGGTGTTGCAATGAGCTTTAGAGAAGCCATCGAGCCAATCTTTGCTAAGTTACCATCAGTCGCAAGCCCGGAAGGGCATGTGCATCTCAAGCAGAAACTTACATGGACTGTCGGTATCCTTGTCCTGTATTTTGCACTATCGAACGTCCCGCTCTTCGGCATGTCGCCGGAATCGCGTGATATGTTCGAGATGTATCGGGCGTTCTTTGCCGGACAGGGCGGGACACTGATGCTGCTTGGAATAGGTCCGATCGTAACAGGTTCAATCATCCTGCAACTGCTCGTTGGCGCCGATGTCATACATCTTGATATGTCAGACCCGCGGGATCAGGCACTCTTCCAGGGCGCACAGAAGATGCTGGTTCTGGTTATGATCGTCTTCGAGGCACTTCCGCAGGTGCTTGGCGGATACATCATGCCATCGCCTGAGATTGCGGCTGCGCTTGGCACCTCCCTACAAACTATCAAATACCTCCTGCTCATCCAGATATGTATCGGGGGTGTTCTGATCCTCTTCATGGACGAGATTGTGTCCAAGTGGGGCATAGGATCCGGCGTGGGCATGTTCATCGTTGCCGGAGTCTCCCAGCAGATCATAAACGGCATGATCAACTGGATGCCGCTGAAGGGTGAGGTGATCCCAATCGGACTGATCCCGCGGTGGGTGTATATGGCAGGGACAGGATTGCTGCCATCAGGCTTTGTCAACATCATAATCGACACCGGACTACTCGCGCTGATCACAACTGTTGCCATATTCCTGCTCGTTGTCTTTGTGGAGAGTACCCGAATCGAGATTCCGCTGGCGCACAGCGCGGTTCGCGGTGCACGTGGGAGATTCCCGGTAAAACTGATCTACGCAAGCGTGCTTCCAATGATTCTTGTGCGTGCGCTTCAGGCAAATGTTCAGATGATCGGGCTCCTCTTATCCAGTAAAAGGATCACGATACTTGGAGAGTTTAGCGGAAACACACCGGTCGGCGGAATCATGTATTACCTTGCGCCGATTCACAGTCCGAGCGACTGGATTCCGACGCTTGTGGAGGGTCATTATGCAAGCATCGGCTACGCCGCACCCGCGGTCTGGCAGATCATGCTCCATGTCTTCTGCGATGCTGTGATGTTGATTCTGGGTGGAATCGTCTTCGCTCTATTCTGGATTGAGACGACAGGCATGGGCGCAAAGAACGTTGCGCAGAACATACACAAGTCAGGGATGCAGATTCCTGGGTTCAGGCGAAACATCCAGAGTATCGAACGGGTCATGGAACGCTACATCCCCAAGGTCACAATCATTGGCGGAGCATTCATCGGCGCGCTCACGCTGGTCGCATCGATGCTGGGAACAATAGGCGGTGCCGGCGGCACAGGACTGTTGCTCACCGTGAGTATCGTCTATCGGCTGTACGAGGATCTCGCATCCGAGCAGATGATGGAGATGCACCCGATGATGCGGTCGTTATTCGGAGAGAGATGAGCGGGGGCGTTACAGTATGATCGGGAATGTCATTCTCCTTGGACCACCTGGCTCCGGAAAGGGCACACAGGCGAAGTTGTTAGCAGAGAGACTGAAGATTCCGCACATCTCAACAGGAGACATTCTTCGGGCAGCGAAAGGAACAGAACTCGGAGATCAGGCTGCCGAATACATGAACCGGGGTGAACTCGTTCCCGACACTGTTCTGATTGCAATGATCAGAGACCGGCTCTCGCAGCAGGACTGCGCGGCAGGCTGCATCCTCGATGGGTACCCACGAACGATTCCGCAGGCGGATGCGCTCTCTGATATACTCGCAGAACTGAATCGAGAGATTAAAACAGTGCTCGATATCGAGGTTCCCGACGACCGGCTGATCACCCGTCTGTCGGCGCGCCGGGTATGCGCATGCGGGGCAACGTACCAGTTGACATTCAACCCGCCACAGTTGGAAGGTGTCTGCGATCTCTGCGGCGGAGCACTGTATCAGCGCGATGACGATACCGAAGAATCCGTTCGCAACCGTCTTCTGGTGTATAAGAGAGAGACGCAGCCATTGATCGATTATTACCGGAGTCGGGGGTTGCTGGTTGCGATTGATGGAACTGGCGGAATTGCAGAGATTGCAGATGAGATCTACCGTGCCGTCTCCTGAACGATGGGACTTTGAATATGCTCAATAACTTGTGGTAGGAACCACAAGATCACATAGATTTCCACAAGATTTCTGTGTAATCCTGTGTGCTCTTGTGTAATCTCGTGGTTTTATGCAGAGATCCACATAATATTGAGTAAGTACGGGACCTTTTAGTATTTTCCGGAACACGAAAAATTGCGGTACCTATTCGCAACTTCAGCATTCGTGAGATTCGTAAATTCGTGCCATTTGTGTTAAAATCACGAATTTCACGAATGAACGAATGGCACGAATCTAATTACATAAAAATTTGCTCGCGGTTCTTTTTGATCCCATCCAACCGGGGGACATTAAAAGTCTCTGAACGATCGTACGAAGGGATTTATACGAGCTCTACCAAAGAACAGAACCGATGAAGAAGAACGTCAGTTTCTCGCTGCTCGGACTCATCCTGCTGCTTGCTGTCGGGATTGCGGCATCCAGCGTCTACTATCAGTACACGTACTCAGACCTGCAAACGAAGTACGAGGTCTCCAATACGACCCTGTATAAGACGATGGGTGATTATCAGGAGAAAGAGCAGATTCTGGATGCCACTCTCCAGAATCTGAGCATCTCTGAGAAGCGTGAGGATGTGCTCGGGGAGAAGTACGAGGTGGTTGAGACCGAGAAGGAAGGGTTGCAGTCGGAGCTTGCGAAGGCGAAGAATGCGATTGAATCGCTGGAAAAGAAGAAGCGAGATCTGGAACGAGAGAACAAAAATCTGAAAGACGATGTGACGAGTCTGCAGTTCGATGTCGTCCAGTTGGGAGAAGAAGTGGACGATCTGGAACGCGCTGTGAACTGCCTGTATAATCAGGTCAAGAGCCTGAACGCCACAGCAACGCCTTGCGCAACGAAACCGTGATTCTGTGACTCATGACCGCAATCGTCTACCACCCGGATTACTTGCTGCACGAGACCGGCGCACACCCTGAACGAAAGGAGCGGCTGCTTGCGATCATGCAACTGATCGAGGAGTCGAAAGTCAACGTACGGAAGGTTGAACCGGAACCGGCATCAATCGAAGAGATCCGGTATATTCACGATCCTGAATACATCAAGAAGGTGAGAGAGCACTCAGAGCGTGATATGCCGCTCGATTCCGACACGGTTCTGTGCAGGGACTCGTACCATGCCGCATTGCTCGCAGCGGGCGGCGTGATTTGTGCCGTTGATCTCGCAATCTCTGGCGAGAACGCATTTGCACTCGTCCGCCCGCCCGGGCATCACGCGCTGCCCGCCAGGGGTATGGGGTTCTGCCTCTTCAACAACCTCGCAATCGGGGCAAGGCATGCGCAGCGCAGAGGCTGTGCGCGGGTTCTCGTTGTGGACTGGGACGTGCATCATGGAAACGGCACGCAGTATGCATTCTATTGCGATCCGTCGGTCTTCTATTTCTCGGTTCATCAGTATCCGCACTATCCTGGAACCGGATCAGCCGATGAGACTGGTTGCGGTGCCGGGAGCGGTTACACGCTCAATGTGCCGCTTCCGGCTGGATCGGGAGATGCGGAATACATCGATATCTTCAAGAGGGTTCTTACACCTGCTGCGCTCGATTTCGATCCTGATATCGTACTTGTCTCTGCCGGGTTCGATTCTCATCGTGATGACCCGTTAGCCGGAATGGCTGTCACAACCGAGGGGTTTGGAAAGATGGCGTCAATTGTCACTTCGATTGCTGATGAGTGCTGCGAGGGGCGGCTGATTGCGGTGCTTGAGGGAGGGTATGATCTTCATGCGCTCTCGCATTCGGTTGTTGCGGTGCTTGAGGCAATGGCGGACGGGGCTGGAATGCGGAGCTGAGTGATGGCAGAGGTCGATGAGTACGCCACAGGACCGATACTTGCCCGCACGAGACTGGCTATTCACTATCTCAAACTTGTAAAAGTCCCGATCATCGGTTCATGGGTCGGAGGAAAACTGCTCCACAACATACGGAAATTTGAGCCGGTGCTGATCGATATGGAGGCGGCATCGGAACTGATCATAGCATCTAAGAGATGTGCAGTGGGAGAGCGCGTCTGCAGGGCGATAAACAGGGATTCGGAACTCACAGAATCCGTGTTTCTGGATGAGCTGGCTGCAGGGATGGTTGGTTCGGGAAAAGCGCGATATGTGCCCGGAGAAGAGGCAATACAACAACTGAACAAGTACCCTAACAACCCATTAATTCTGTCAAAGGTCTCTGGCAGGTATATGGAGATATGCCGCTCGCTGCCCGCGATGTGCGTGTACTGGAGGATGGAGAGGTGCGGCATCGGATGTCTCAACCGCAATCGTTAGACATTTCCCTGACAGGGTTCTTGACCGTGTGGATATCTGCATATATAACCACGAGATTACACAAGATTATGTAATGGTCAATCTGACCATGAACACAAGAGCGAGCGATGCTCATACATGATCAACAACAGGAGGATTTTTGTTCTTTGCGCCCTCGCGTCTTTGCGTTCTCATTCTCAGTTTAACGCAAAGTCGCAAAGTCGCAGAGACGCGAAGAGTATTGTCAACCCATGTCTCAACGTTTTCCGTGTTGTTGCACATCCGACTGACCATTACAGATTACACAAGATTAACA
>DAOVGE010000196.1 GCA_030672605.1 Methanosarcinales archaeon | reverse complement strand
CACAAACTTTATTTATTTTCTGATCCATTGTGGTACCTCCGGTAATCGCTTGAAAGCCCGCTATCCAATGAAATTCTGAATTTCAGCTTGGTACTCGTGGTTTAGACCACAACAGTATATTCGAAGGGGCGGGCGACCAGTTTTTTAGACGGGATCTATGTCCCAAAGTCTTGCCGGCCTGGCATCAAGCGATTACTGGAGCAACAGTGGCGGCTGGGTGGGTAAGTAGTTTTTCATCGACAGTATAAGCACTGCGAAGCAGGTCATGCACGTTTATTAGGTTCTATGTACATTGGACGGGCTTATGTAAGAATGGCTGCCAGAATGCGGTACTATCGATCTAAAAAGCCATTTACACGTACGCTCAATAACTTGTGGTTTTATATGAGGATATCCACACAATATTGCGTAAGTACATTTACACCGTTAATCTGCGTAATCGGCGTTAATCAGTGGCAAATAAAACTGGGTTTTTGATATCTCGCGTTGCAGTGACCAAAATCCCGGAGACTTTTTGATATTTTCGATTTAAGGGTTCGGAAAACCACAGAGAGCACAGAGAGCACAGAGGGGGCAAAAGATAAAAATAACAACTCTCTGTATCCCTCTGTGCCCTCTGTGGTTTAATCTTCCTTACCATGACCAGAGCCTCTGGATGAGTGGAAAAGTGCTTGCAACTCGAATTGTCAAAGAGCCATAAAACTTTTCTGATTCTGATAGATTCTGTGGTTTCCAACCTTTGCGCCCTTGCGCCCTCGCGTCTTTGCGTTCCTCTGATTTAACGCAAAGTCGCAGAGACGCAAAGATGAAGGAGTAGCGCCCACGATTACTACAACGTGAGGGTGGGCTACTGCTATCGACCACAGAAAACGTTAGAACCAGAAACTTTTAGCCACTGATTTCGCCAATCCAATCGTACCAGTATTATGCAGGATTGGCATCATGTTTTCCAACCGACCAGAATAACTTAAAATGACTATTTCTGATGCTTTCTGTGGTCGCTAACGGTAGCTCCCTCGTGTATGTGAAAAAACGCGGGCGTATCTCCCAACTTTGCGTCTCTGCGACCTTGCGTTATACTTCGCACCGCCACAAAATGAGCTTTTTTGTAAATGTGTCATTGGTGTGTTGACACACGCGAAAGACGTGACTATAGAGATGACCCCCCTCGCGTCTTTCGTTAAATTGGAGAATAAAAAACGCAAAGACGCGAGGGCGCAAGGACGCAAAGATTGAAAACCACAGAATCCATCAGAATCAGTAAAATGACTCCAAATCGTAGCATCTCGCGCCAGTAAACCCCGGTCACTGCAGATCGCATGCGATCTTCGCATTCATGAGCAGATCATCGACCGTGCTGATCAATGTCCCCAGTCTCGGCGCAGAGACTGTAATCGTCAGCGCGGAATCTGTACTCACAATCGTCATATTCGAGAGATTGTCCGGTGCAAGCGCCCTCTCAATTGTCGATGCGTTCGCAGATGCGATCGTGATCACTCCATGATACTTATCTGTTGAATTCACCACGGCACATCCTTTTTTCCGAGTTTGTATCCGATTATATTGGTAATCCGGTGCATGATCGGCGTTATAATTAGAATCACCAGCACAATCCATGCTGTAAAGTTCGAGATGAACCATTCACGCTCAAAGAGAAACGTGAGTAACCATGCACCCGCCACAAAGTCCAGTTGATCCGCGATCGGGAATGCTGCCCCGCGTGCAAGCCCGATTCTCCGTTTCACAAAGCTCATCCCGAGATCCCCGAGAAGCGACCCGATCGAGAGGCAGAGAACTGCTTTCATGGTCAACTCCGGGAAGAATTGCGGAAGTGTGAACTGTGACCCAATTGCCATCTGAATCAGTCCGATCGTAATTCCTGCGGCGCTTCCTCCGAAAAACCCGATGAATGTCTTCCCATCACCGAGCACTCGTCTCCCGTCGGAGAAATTCCTGCCGAAATCCATGGGTGTGCCGCGTCCAACGGTTGCTGCGCACGGGTTCGGCAGGTATGCGGGCAGCATCAACCAGAGCGCGGTAAGAATGATTTCGAACACAAGTGGTATCAGCGTTCTTCGTATTAACGGTCTGGTAATGTTAAATACAAATCAGCAACAAAATGTTTATGCATGGGATCCATAAACTGTTTGACTCTAGACGATGTCCCCACAGCCGGCAAGACCGTGCTTGCCAGGATCGATCTGAATTCTCCGATGGCACCGGACGGGACGATTCTGGACGATTCTCGATTTAGAAGCCATATACCAACCTTAAACGATCTCATCGATTCGAAGGTCGTATTGCTCGCACATCAGAGCAGGGCGGGGAAGCGGGACTTTACGACAACAGAGGTGCACGCGCAACGGTTGGAGCGCCTCTGCAGACGAACAGTCACTTATGTGGACGACATCTTCGGATCACATGCGATAAATGCGATCCAGTCGATGAAAAACGGCGATATCATCCTGCTCGAGAACGTGCGGTTCTACTCGGAGGAGAGCATGACCAGAACCCCTGCCGAGCATGCGGAGACGATCATGGTGAAAAAACTCTCTCCGCACGTAGACATGTTTGTAAACGATGCATTCGCGGTCTCGCACCGATCACACCTCTCTGTCGTCGGGTTTACCCGGTCTCTGCCATCGATCGCGGGGCGTCTGATGGAGAAAGAGATCCGATCACTGAGCCGGGGGTTTTCAGAGAACGGAGCTGTATTCGTACTTGGCGGGATCAAGGCGAGTGACTCAATCGATGTCATCGAGAACGTCGCCGCGCGTGATGAAGTGGAGGCGATCCTCGTGACAGGGGTTGTTGCAAATGTGTTTCTTGCAGCAAATGACATAGATCTCGGTAAGAAAAACGGCGATCTCATAGATTCCATCGGATGCACCACGCAGATCGGGCAGGCACGTGAATTGCTTGCGAAATACGGCGATAAGATCAAGATTCCTGTTGACGTCGCGTGTGCTGATCAGGACAACCAGGAGAAACGCGTGGAACTGTCGGTATCAGAACTGCCGACCGACCTTCAGATCAATGACATCGGAATCGAGACAATTCTCTCGTTCTCAGAGACGATCAAGAACGCGGAGACCGTGATCATGAACGGTCCTGCCGGCTTGTTCGAGAAGGACGCCTTCGCACTCGGAACAAAGGAACTCATCCTCGCAGCAACAAAATCGAAGTTTTCAATTATCGGGGGCGGACATATCGCTGCAGAGGCGTACAATCTCGGAATCGAGTCGAATATTTCGCACATCAGTACAGGCGGCGGTGCTTGCATCGATTTCCTATCCGGACGCAAGCTCCCTGGAATCGAAGCGCTGGAAGATGCGTACAAGCGACTCAAGAAATAACCCGTTTCCCATTCCTCTTCGGAACGATCTCGCGTTTAGCTCCGGCAAACGTCCCGCGCAGCTCCTCGCCGTCCTGCAGGTGGTCAAGAAAGAGTGCCAGCGCAGCCACCTCTGAGTGGGGTTGATTTCCGACGGCAATGTTCAGATCGGCAAGATCGTAGACGCCTGGCGGGACCTTTTCAGCACCGACGATGATCATGAGATCGCGCCCCGCAACCTCTCCTGTCGCATCAGGCAGATTCAAGCCGTACATGGTGAGATGCACGACCATGCCGCCGTCTCCTTTCCATCTCCTGATCGCGTCTCTCCAGTCAACACCGATCTCGACAAAAAAATCCCCGCCCCACGCGCTCGTCACATCGTCGATGCTCTCCTTGATCTTGGGGTCATCCGCTGCAAGGAGCATGCCGTCTGCGCCGAGCGCACGCGCTGTCAACCCCACATGCGTAGTTATACGCTTGTCTCGCATCGGGCGGTGTCCGATTCGCAGCACAACGAATTTCATGGTGAACCTGTATCATGGGTTACGCCGAGGTTGGGATTCGAACCCAAGTGTTCCAAGGGAACAACAGGTCTCGAGCCTGCCGCGTTAGTCCGCTCTGCCACCTCGGCAGTATGCAACTGTATTGGCGCAAGGCATATATTATTGTAGCGACTTTAGTTAAATATGAAGTCAATGGAGTTTGGGTGGTTGCTGGGTACGAGCCTGGTTATGGTCACAGTTCTGGTCATGGTTATGGCAATTACGATGCCAGCGCTTGCGCAGTCAGGAATCGAGGAATCCGGAGCCGATCAAGACGTGCTGTCGCTTGATGTACCGGGTGTTGCAGTGGTCAATCAGACGTTAGAGGTTCTCGTAACGTCCCGGGAGGGGGCGGTTCCCGGTGCGATCGTCTTCTTCACAACGAGGTATGGCAACTTCCAGCAGAAAACCGATGAACACGGGATTGCGAGATTTACGCCTAACGCTACGAACAAATTGTTCGTGCTCGCGCACAAGGAAGGCTATCCAAGCGTGGAAGCCGTAGTTGAGGTGCGCGAGATTGCAGACCCAAAGATTGCTGAACCGCAAGCGACTGCGCCCGCCGATGCCGCTACAGAAATGAGTACCGGACTGCCCGGATTTGGCTGTGCTGCGCTGATTGCAGCGATGTTGATTGCATATCTCAGCATCCGGAACCGCTGAATTGGCTAATCACTGATCTTCAGATGCCAGTTCCGCGAGCAGTTGCACCCGCACCTTCGGCGGATCGGCGCGCCCCTGGGTCTTCTTCATCACATGCCCGACAAGGTAATTCAGCGCCTTCTCCTCACCACCACGATAGTCAGAGACTGCATTGGCGCACTCCTCTATAACCTCGAGAACCGCGGATGTGACGACATCTGTTTTGACCTTTGCAAGTTCCTGTTCAGCCACGATCTCTGCTGGTGTTCCGCCTTTGTCGAGAATCGTCCGGATGATTGTGATTGCGCCCCTCTCCGTTATCGTGCCATCTGTAAACAGCCTGATAATCTCAATCATGTTCTCTGAGCTGAATGCATCGATTTCGAGATCGCGATAATTTAGTTCCCCTGTGAGAACGTCCACGATCCACGACGCGCTGATCTTCGGATCGATCTCACGCGCAACGTCCTCGAAGAAGCGTGCAAGCATCGGGTCATGTGTCAGCGATTGTGCATGGTTCTCTGTTATGCCATACTCCTTCAAAAACCGAGTTTTCTGGGCATCGGGCAGTTCTGGCAGGTTCTTCTTAATCTCCGGTGCCCAGTCTGCAATCTGCATAGGAACCAGATCAGGTTCTGGGAAATATCGATAATCGTGCTCGGTCTCCTTCGTCCGCATCGAGATTGTGACGCCGCGCAACTCGTCGAAATGTCTGGTCTCCTGCACAACAACGCCGCCGCGGCGCAGCACGTTTCTCTGGCGTACGATCTCAAACGAGAGCGCGCGTTCCGCGCCCTTGTATGAGGATATGTTCTTGACCTCGGCGCGCACACCACCTGCAAGCGAAATGTTCGCATCCACACGGATCGCGCCATCCAGGTCGCTGTCGAAGACATCGAGATATTCGAGCAAGTTTCTGAGTTTGTTCAGGAATCTTCTCGCCTCTTTCGGGCTGCGCATGTCCGGTTCTGTCACTATCTCGAGCAACGGCACGCCAGCACGGTTGTAATCGACCAGTGTGAACTTTGACCGATCAATCGTGCCCTCGTGCACCAGCCGCCCCGGATCCTCCTCCATGTGAACTCGGTTAATCCTGATACACCTGTGTCCCTGATCACCTTCGATTTCGAGATGTCCATTGACTGATATGGGATAATCGTACTGCGTGACCTGAAATCCCTTGGGGAGATCGGGATAATAGTAATTCTTGCGATAAAACTGTGTTTGTGGGGCAATTTCGCAATTCAGAGCAAGAGCCACTTTTATTGCGCTCTTCACCGCGGATTTGTTCAACACAGGAAGTGACCCGGGCAGACCGAGGCATACCGGGCACGTGTGGGTGTTCGGAGGCGCGTCGTGGTAATCAAGACCGCATGAGCAGAATAACTTCGAATGCAACTTGTTCAGTTGAACATGGATCTCGAGCCCGATTATCACGCCATCTTCTGTTTCAGCAGACATTTTTGATGAACCTATGCGCAAATAAGATTAAACTTTCTCTTGCACGCTCCCAAAAGCGGCATCAATCCGCTTCAACGTCCACCTCTTCGTACCCGATCGTCTCGATCTCAATCTTGATTCCTTCCGAATCCACCGAGACCGGCGGGTCAGGGTTCGCCACGATTCCGCCCCCCATCGAGACGAGAAGCCCCTCATGAACGAGTTGTTCGACTGTCCGCGTGATATCTGCCTCATCGAACGGTCCGAAGACGTTTCCGAAGAGTTCGAGGAGATCAAGCACCTGAACACCACCCAATCCCTTTGATCGCATATAGTCAACGTACGCATCGTTATCGATAAGCACGTTTGTAACAAACATAACCTTGCGCCGGTTCTCAAAGAACGTATCGTCGTCGTCCGCACTCATTGTCACACCTTATCTCACAACTGGTTTAATGCCGCTCCTTATCACTATTCCTTCTCTTTTCGTTCGAGTATCTCGGCGAATGCGAGCGTTCCTGAGATGCTGTTGACCTTTATGGTAACAATCTCGCCTTTAACCGTCCTCGGAACGTATATTGTGTATTTGTCGATCTGGGTGAAGCCATCGCCTTTTCTCCCGACTCCGGTGATCCTCACATCGTATTCGCCGCCTTCCTCTATTGCATCCTTTG
This sequence comes from Methanosarcinales archaeon, assembly GCA_030672605.1. Lineage (GTDB taxonomy): Archaea > Halobacteriota > Methanosarcinia > Methanosarcinales > Methanogasteraceae > Methanogaster_C. Next base: position 4,747 of record DAOVGE010000196.1, on the reverse strand, counting down.
CTACGACCGGACGGACCCTGCGCTTCCGGATCGGTCGGTGTGCACCGCATGCTGCGCATTTCAGCGTTAATACACGGTCGCTTCGCACCAGTTCGGTGTCCGGACGCCCACACTCCGAGCATATCACGAACTCGTCGGCGTAGGCAGTGATCTGGGACTGAATTGTCTCTGCGGTGAACTTCCCCTGGAAGATCACGCGATTCCCGTCGAGCTTGCCGGCAGTACCCAGTTCTTTCAGCATGTACTTCAGCAGATGGGTTGGATCCCGGTTGACTACGTCAGCAATCTCGAGAAAATTCTTTAAAACGGTGGTTTTGCCCTCTATGAATATATGCGGTTCCGGAATGGAAAAACGCACATCCGTTGTCAGATACTCTGGCATCTGTTCGAATGCTCGATTCAGACTTTTTTCATAATCGATCATTGAACCAGTTCCTGCCCGGTATCGACCACAATTGAGACCGGCGTGGGTAGCTTGTAGCCAATGCGTCTCAGCGCCTCTTTTGCATGCGGAAATTGCGATGGGTGCACGGATACCGTGAAGATTCGCTGTCCGGAACGCACCCTTGCCGCGGTTCCAACCAGTTTTCCGAACGCATGCCGCATCCCGCTGGATACACGGTCAGCACCGGCACCGGTTGCAAGCTTGTTCTCGCGGAGCACATGATGCGGGTGCACACGCAGTTTCAGATGGAAATTGGCACGTCCGACATCCTTGAGCAGGTACCGGTTCGCGGTGATTCGCGCAGCTTCGAGCGCGTTGTGCCGTATCTGGCACTGTTCCTTTGCAATCAGCGATACGGATACTGGAAAATCCTCGGTTAAGTTGCCCATGTCAAAACTTACGATGTGGCTGCCAGGGACACCGCCCATATACTCGCGGCGGGTGTATGGTCGCTCCAGTTTACGATACATCTTTGCCGGTTTGGTTACCATCTAGTAATGTACTCCTTTTTCTTTGTACATCACAATTTTGTAATTATAAAGGTTGGGGTGTGCCGGAAGCCGCGCCCTCATACCCTCTTGTGCCGCAGAAATGCAAAAATTCCGAGCAACGCTCCCAGAACCGCCACAATCCAGATGAGGATTTTGATACCTCTGCCTCTGCCGGTTCCATCTTCCTGCCCCGATGCCTCTGCCGGTCTGGTCGGAATGCCAGCGGCAACCGGCGTGATCCGCTTGGTTGGTGCCGGTGTGGGTGGAGGAAGCGGTTCACGGATTGTGAGCGTCAGGGGCTGCCATGTGCCGGGATCCTTCGCACTGTTATCAGCAATCTCGATTATGTATGTCCCAACCGGTGCAGTCTCGCTTGCGTGAATTGTTACTACGTACTCGGCAGTCTCTTTGACATCGATTGTCTCAGTCTCCGGCTCCGCAGGATATATCGTAATCCCCCGGGGCAGATTGCGAAATGCGATGCTGGCGTCGTAGCATAGATTCCCGTGATTTGCAACCGTTGCAGAGAACGTTCTGTTCGACCCCTGATACACGTCCACTTCCGCAGGCTGTATATCCACAATCTTCAGATAGTCATCGTAGATCGAGCCGTCCCCGATTGCCGATGCCCCCGGATGCGCGAGCAGTGCAGGTAGCACAAGTAGCGTGAGTAGCACACGCAACCGCACTGCGTAAACAATTGACCCCATGCAGGTTTACATTGGCGTTGCCACATTAAAGATTTTATGAATGTGTGTAGCTATGGTGAAAAAAACCACGAGATTTCACGAGATTGTCACAAGATATTGGTTGGGTTTGCATTTTGTATCTTGCATCCCCACACCTTCTCGTGGAAATCTATGTAATATTGTGGTCACTAAACACGCGGTCTGATAATCCAGTGATTTCATCGATTTTGAGATTCGTGAGATTCGTTTATTCGTGTCATTCGTGATAAAATCACGAATGCAGACGAATGCCACGAATTACACGAATTCAGTTGCCATGAGATCCCGTGATTTCACTGGAATTTTCGATTGTGTCGCTAAACACGTACAAGATTGTATGAATATGAGTGCGAAAACCTGAAACTACTGGATTAATAAGAGATAACTGATATAATAGATTACAATGGTTAGGAATCGGTACGAACAGGAACTGGAGAAACTGAAAAGCAATATTATAAAGCTTGGCGAGATAGTTGATGTAATCATCCGTGATGCGGTCGTGTCGCTCAAGAACCAGGATCTGGCGCTGGCGCAGTCCACAATCGAGAGGGATAAGGAGGTGGACGATCTCGCATGCGACATCGAGAAGGCGTGTCTGCGTCTGATTGCGCTTCAGCAGCCCATGGCTGTCGATCTGCGAACGATTGCAACCGCGCTCAAGATCCAGATCGATCTCGAGCGGATGGGCGATCTCGGCGTTGATGTTGCGAGGATCACCACATACCAGAAGAATGAGCCGCATGTAAAACCATTAATTGACATTCCCCGGATGTCCGACATTGTACGCGAGATGCTCAACTCCGCAATCCGGTCGTTTGGTGAGATGGACAGCGACCTTGCACACCGGACCGCAGAGGAGGATGATATCGTCGATGGACTCTATGATCAGGTACGAAGAGAACTGATGACGTATTATGTGGAGGATCCAAAGAGACTTGCCAGCATCTCAAACCTGCTCTTTGCGTCGAAGTATCTCGAGCGCATCGGGGATCATGCCGTGAACGTCTGCGAGAACGTGATCTACATGGTGACTGGAGATCGGGTGCATCTGAACTGATCATGGGCACAATGGATGCACATGAGGTGATATCACGGGAAACAACACTTTTACGATAATCGGAGTGGTAATAGGGATTGTGTTTGGAATAAATGCTGTTTCAGTGCTTCTGGGATTTATATCCGGATCAGTTGGTCTTCTGAGCCTGATTGGATCCAGTTCAGGAGTCGGATTGATCGTATCGATAATCATAGCAGCAATTCTCATCATCAAGATCAGGATCATCACCAGCCTGATCACAGGCGCACTCATAGGAATCGTGCTGAATCTGATCGTGACTGCCACACAGGGCGCGGATATAATCACGCTACTCCTTGGATAATGGAGCAACTCGAGGTAATCGTCCCGGTAGCGTCGTTTGAGCCGCTATCGGTAATCAAGCGGTCCGTGGACTGCATACTCGATCTGGAGAACGGGGATCTTGATGTTCGGGTCATCTATGTTCTCGATATGATTGCTACAGAGAATGAAGCCGACGATCGCCTGAAATTCCTCGAAGATGCGCCAGTCAGTGTTATTGCGCGCAAGGACAACCGTGGACGGCGTGCCGGCGCAGTCAACGATGCGCTTGCTACGTTCACCTCGGATGAGAAGACGCCGGAGTACATCGCGCTCTTTGATGTGGATAGTCGCCCCGAGCCGAATTTTCTTGTCGAGTGCGTGAGTGCGCTCAGGTCAAATCAGGATGCGATAATTGCGAGCAGCGCACGTTTCATCACGAATGCAGATGAAAGCATGGTTACCAAAACAATCGCTGCGGAGTACTTCTTTTTTTCCGATGTGTACCGGACGTTCAGAAGACTGGACGGATTCAACCAGTTCAATGGGCTGATCGGGGTTCTGAACATGAAATTGATGGAGAGACATCGATTCAATCAATTGAACGAATCAGTCTCGTGCGAGGACTTGGACTTCACCCAGAAGAGCTATCTCGCCGGACTCACCGGAGTCTTCACGCCGGAGACAATGGTTGGCGAGCAGGCGCCGGCAAGTCTCGGCGATCTCTTCAACCAACGCGTGAGATGGCTCGCAGGCGCATATCAGGGTCTGCACACGTATCTGCCAGCATTCATGACATCAAAGATTCCCCTCCCGCGGAGACTGGCATGGTTTCTCGCGCTCACCCTCCCGTTCGTTGCGTTTCTCACAATGCCAATCATTCCGGTGTACGGGCTTCGCCTGTGGGGCAGGTTCGGCATGCGGCGTGCCATCGTTCAGACGATCGGGCTCATCGGGCACACATGGCTGATTACGCTCTGTGGGATCGTTGCGCTGGGAAAACAGGTATCTGGCGGCGGCGTTGAGTGGAAGGAGTCCGTGAGAAGCGAAGTTTGATGGGCTGCGAATTCACTTTCACCCCGCTCTTGGATTGCACATTTATATGACTGTGGTTGATCTGTGTAGTGAGGACTTGCACAGCCCTACACGATTCTGGGCAGAGATGCGAAATCCATCCCCTCATCTCCCTTTTTATTTTTTTTTTGGTTGGATCAGATCAAGTCTTCGATTTTGAGAGTTTGTAGCGCATATAAATTATTATCAACAGCATTAATACACAGATTACACCGGCTGGTACCCTGAAATTATTTATCGGTTCTTCAAAATAGAGACTCATCGATATCGCAGTGATAACACTGGTTAATACGCCGCCGACAGCACCAAGAACATAGTCCCACAGCGAGACTGATTTTCGCTTGGCTGGTGGCGGTTCGCTGCCCGTGTCGATATTGATGGTGGCATCGTCACCTATATCACCGGAGAAGATAACTCCGCCATCACTCGCACTGTTGCCGCCAGACGATCCCATGGTTGGTATTTCTGGCACTGTCCAATTTTCTAGTGATAGCATAGAATAATCTCTATAAGAAACTTTTTAACTAACGCAAGTGAATATATCCATGGTGATAGTAAATGACCACTTTGGATTATGCTGCATTGAACCTTCAGTATATGAGCTCACTCAGTTATAGTTTTGAGGAGTTCTCGAATGATCTTGAGTGCACTGCAGACTGGATATTTCGCAGAG
>DAOVGE010000164.1 GCA_030672605.1 Methanosarcinales archaeon | reverse complement strand
GTTTGCTTCATGAGTTGGGGCTCGATTGCGGAGAAGTCGATACCAGGATACACAAGCCAGACCGCAGCAAGTCCGATGACCGGTGCGATGATGGCAGGGATGAAACCGTATCTTGTAAACTCAAGAACCCGTCTGAATGAGCCAACCCCATTAAGCATCGTCGAGATTGCGTAGAATACCCCTGCATAAATAAGCCACGAGACCGACATTATAATAAGCCCGCCGATGACGCCGATCGCCACAGAGCTGCCTGTAAACGGCACCGCCACTCCAGAGGGTGATGGTGTCGTCACACCGTTTACCGCCGCGATATGGATGCCTGTAACGATGGCTGCCAGAAGTACGATTGCGGCTGGTATCGCAGGTTGGGGTCTCTTCCGGATAGCTCTGCAAAGAAACGGTCCGGGTTTGTCAGCAGGTTTGCCATGATGATCGCCATCTGATTGATTGCTCTTGCATGGGTATATGAGTTACTGCACTGCACCCCCGGGTTCTGCTGAACCCTCCCTGTGCTCGCAGATGAAGAGCTCTTCGATCGTCACACCAAAGAAGTCCGCAAGCTTGAATGCGAGTTCAAGCGATGGGTTGTACCGCTGCTTCTCGATTGCGTTTATTGTCTGGCGGGTTACGCCGAGTTTCTCCGCAAGATCCTCCTGAGTCAGGTCGTGCATCGCCCGAAAGACCTTGAGTCTGTTCTTCATGACAGCCCTCGCCTGATGTAGTAGAAGCGAGATACAACAAATGTGAACATCCCGACACCCGCCATCAGCCCAAGGACATCGCTGATCTCAAGAGGATCGGGGGGATAGTGAGTTACGTACACCAAGATTCCCGCAAACATCATCACATTCCAGAACGCATTGGACCCAGCCTTCTCGTTAATTCTCAGATGCATCTCGTCTGCTGGAATCTCTGTATTTCGTTTGGTTGCCCAGTAGATGTCGATAAAGACCAGCATCAAACCAGAGAATGTGATGCCCATTCCAAGAAATTTGAGACCTGCTACCGTAAACAGGGCGATTCCAAGCAGCATAATTGCAGAGCCCCAGATGAAATGGAATTTGCTTCGTTTCAGATTCATTTCATCGCCTCACATCCTCCAGTCATAATAGAGCCTCGCTACAAACTGGACGATCCAGCCACCACATAGCGTTAATAATAGCACATTATCAAAAACCCCGACTTCAAGATAGCCTTTGATCAGATACGCCAGCAGAAACACCGAAAGAGCGATGAAACCAACAGTTGCACTCCTATAATTGAGCAGTTCACCCCTTTCATCGGTTGAGTATGCCAGCCCACGCCCCCGCTGGTCGGTCTTCTCGTCAATCAGCATGAAAAGAACCACGCTTATACAGATTCCGAGGGCAAGAAGAAGGCTGAATATTGATAGCGTCACATCGATCTTGAGGTATCTGAGAATACCAACAAACAGTCCTGCGATCGGAAATCCAAGGAGTATCGAAGCTAATTTCCTGAATGGGTTTTCGAATATTGATCCAAAGAGTACGTATGCGATGGCAATCCCGGTCGCAGCACCTGCCACACTGGGAAGGATACTGCCACCACGCGTGGGAATTACAAACGTGTGCAGGACAAGCACGAGTATGGGTGCCGCAAGAGTCGTTAGCACCATCGTTGTGACATTCTTCTTCGGGTTTAGTTCTGTCATCTCTTCAGATACCCCAAAATATCCCTTATCCCAATCTTCTTCCCTGACATCAGAATCGCGTTCCTGAATATCCTCGCTGAGAGTTTGATCACCATGATAACCGAGATTGTGAGTATCAGGAGGCTTGCTGCGATCTCGCATGCCGAAATCCCGGTTAGCGTGATCCGCATCAGTGTTGTCGCGGGTGCTGTGTAGGGCACGTATGTCAGAACCTTTGCGATGACTGAATCCGGTGCAGCGATGATTACACCGAGCAGCATTATTGGCAGAATCCCTATCATCGTGAACACCATTGCGCCCTGCTGCGCGTCTTTCATGGTGCTTGCTGGCGCCGCAACACATGCCATCGATCCTGCGAAGAGAAGATAACCCAGGATGAAATATGGGATTGCAAGAATCATTATCAGGGAGATCTGAATCTCCTGAAATACTGCTGCTAACGATGTTAATGATACCACCAGCGTCCCCGAACAGATCCAGACGCAAATTTGCAGGAGTCCGGCAGAGCCAAAACCAATAAGCTTCCCTGTGAGAAGTTCCTCCGGAGAAAGTGAGGAAAGCAGGATCTCAACCGTCTTATTCTCCTTTTCCGCAACGATTCCCTGCATCAGATACCCCGAGGTTGTCATTATCGAGAGCATCATCAAAATTGCGATCGCATAAGGTATTAAAAACTGAACCTCCGGCTTCTCTTCGACCTCCCCCTTCTCGTTTAAGGTGATCTGTTCCATATCTGCCGGGCATCTGATCCGGTCACCCAGTGTTTCGCTCACATCCGAGTCACGCAGAAGATTGTCGATTATGAACGCCTCTACTAAACCGGTCGGGGCTGAACTGAAGAATCCGCCCGTT
>DAOVGE010000069.1 GCA_030672605.1 Methanosarcinales archaeon | reverse complement strand
ATGCCCTTCTCGCTTCATATCATCACCTGACCAACTTCTTGAGATTGAGTAGCTGTTCATCGGTCCCGACCGCCAGCAGAATCGAGTTTGATCTGATCACATCCGTTGATTTCGGATTTAATGAGAGTTCGCCGCCTGCCCACATCCCTATGATGTTGCAACCGGTCCGCGTTCTTATCTCCGCATCCAACAGACTCTTTCCGATTAGTTCGCTACCAGGATAGATCGGAAATTCAATTATCTCGATATCCTTCAAGAAATCGGTTGCGCCGACGAGATGGCTGACCGTTGGGTCCACTGCTTTCCTGCCAATAAAATGACCGAGCATCGATTTCGGAGCGATCACGCTGTTCGCACCTGCATACTCCAGGTATTTTCTCTTGGACAGATCCTCGAGAATGGCGATTATCTTCAGTTCACTCAGCTCCCTTGCGGTCAAAACGATGCTCGCATCAATCTCATCGCTTTTATTGGCGATCAAAACTCTCGCTTTGTCTATATTCGCGCCTTTTAGCGTGTCCCTGTCACTTGGGTCTCCATGAATGCACGGGATGTCTCGCTCTAGCAGATCCTTCACGGTATTCGCATCGTCCTCGATCACTACAAAAGGAATCCTCTGATGTTCGAGTTCATCGATCAGGCTCATAGCAGGCTGGCTGTATCCGCAGAGAATCAGATGATTCGAGAGCTTGGAGGGAACCCGCGTGGGTAGCGCGGCTTTCACACGCGATTCGATCCACGGCGTGATGATCAGTGGGAATAGCAGGGCAAATAGCAGAATCACTCCGGAGATGGCAACCACAACAGAAAATAACCTCCCAACCTCCTCGATGAAGTACACATCACCATATCCAACGGTTGTCATGGTCGCGATGACCCAGTAGACGGCTGTTACCAGGTTCACGTGTACCATCTGCTCTGGTATCTGCTGCGCCTCCCGATACATCAGAAACAAAAAGATACTGGCGTATACGGTGACGAGCGCTATTACAACCACTATATAGTGGAAGATCGATCTCCTGATGCTTGTAGGCATGACCACCGTGTTATTTCATTGCTTTTCGTACCAACCGTGCCTGGAATCCATGATATTTTGAAAATCCTTCGGAATCCCTCTGATCAAGCGAGGATTCTCCAAACGAGACCAGTTCTTCGGAATAGAGCGCGAAATCGGACTTTCTTGCAACAACGGTCGCAGAGCCCGCATGCAGCCGCACCTTCACAGCCCCTGTGACCCGCTTCTGTGTCTCGTCGATGAACGCGCAGAGATCTGCGTAGAGCGGCTCGTCCACAAGACCCATGTACGCAAGTTCTGCCCACGCGGCATCCACCATCGCCTTGAACCTTAGCTCATTCCTTGTTAAGGCGAGCATTTCGAGATCCCGGTGTGCATTCAGGAGTATCGTCGCAGCGGGATGCTCATATATCTCTCTCGCCTTCAGTCCCAGCACCCGATCCTCGATATTGTCTGCTCGCCCAATCCCATGCACACCGCCGATTGCGTTGAGCCTGTTAATCAGGGGGACGCCGTCCATCGCTGCTCCGTTCAATGCGACAGGAACACCGCCCTCAAACGATAATTCGATTACTTCTGGTTCCGGTGCATTCTCAGGAGATTTTGTCCATTCATAGATCTCTTCGGGTGGGATTACGTACGGATCCTCCAGTTCTCCGCCCTCGATGCTTCTGCTCCAGATATTCTCGTCCACGCTCCAGATCTTCTCCTTCGTAACCGTGGTCGGTATGTTGTGCTGAAGTGCATAATCGATCTCCCATTCCCTGGTCAGATTCAGATCACGCATCGGCGCGACGAGATCGAAGTCTTCTGCCCGGAATATCGCATCTAATCTGAGCTGATCGTTGCCCTTTCCTGTGCAGCCATGCGCAAGTGCCTGCGCATTCTCGGATTCTGCGATCTCGACGATCTTCTTTGCAATGAGCGGTCTGGCGAGCGCTGTTCCGAGCACATAGCCCTCGTAGAGCCCGTTCGCCTTAATCGACGGGAATATGTAATCCTTCACGAACTCATCCTTCAGATCGAGTGTGTGATGCCCATCAGCGAGGGCTTCTGCACGTTTCGTTGCATCGGTGATCTCGGAATCGGGCTGCCCGACATCGGCAACGACCGTGATCACGCGGTCGTAATCGTACCGCTCTCTTAAGAGCGGGATTGCAACGGACGTGTCCAGTCCGCCGGAATATGCGAGTACTACTGTTTTCATAATTATATCCTCGATCATCGGTTGATGGTTTTCAAATTAGTGACTTTTTAATTCCTTTGGGGTATGATATGGGTTATGGCAAAGAAGATTAACCACAGAGAACGCGGAGGGCACAGAGAGTTGCTGTTTTCTCTGTGTCCTCTGTTTTCTCTGTTTTCTCTGTGGTTTTCCGAACCCATTTTAGAAGATAATACAAAGTCTCTCGAGTTAGCCATATAATTTCATCCCCTCTTTCTCAACCAATCTGTTGAATAGATTGTCTCTATCCAGATTGACTATATCTATGCGCTCCGGGATCTCGAGTAGTAACTCCCCATAAAATTTAAAGAAATTTTCCGGATCGATCCCCTTTGTACCGATGTCGATATCGTTAGGGTCGTCGCAATAGAGACAGGAACCGAATAGGATCACTGTACCGACATCATACTTCTTTGCATACTTTAATATAGCTGCTTTGTATTTTTCCGATATCATGTACAGTCTCATCTCCAGTTGCAGTCTCGTTCCGATTTTTGTCGAAGCTGATTCCGGCACTATCCAAGCCCGAACTATATTAACTCTCCGTGTATCAGGAGAACATACTTAGATCGAGTCTCGGCATTGTTTGGCAGGTCGTGCATCCGGCAATAGTGATTGAGATCGTTGATATCTATCAACACTTCTGTTACATCGCGCCCTTCGGACTTCAATCCATCAATCAACATATCTGCGTTCTTCCGCCATTCCGACCATGTTAATTCCAAATTTTCCGAATCATCTGCTGTGGCTAAGAGTTCCTGCCATTGATCAGGGCTATAACACGCAAGTAACAAGTTCATCGGTTGTACCGATTTACGCTTCCTGGTAAACATTCAATCCCTCCACGGTAACTCCACTAAACCCTTGCCTTCCGCGGCTGGTACACGCAGTACGGCTCTTCGGCAAGATAATCCCCGGTTGCAGCATAAGCGCGTGCACGGCAGCCGCCGCAGACCCTCTTGTACTCGCAGATGCCGCACTTACCTTTCAGTTTGTCCGCGTCACGCAGATCTGTAAAGACCTTCGCATGATCCCAGATATCCTTGAATCCTGCCTCCCGGATGTTTCCTGCGAGAACAGGCAGATACCCGCACGGATAGACTCCGCCGGTTCGTGAGATGAAACAGAAACCGGTTCCGCCGAGACAGCCTTTTGTCATCGCCTCAAAGCCGTGAGTCTCGACACTGACCGTGGTTCCTTCCTCCTTTGCACGCTCACGCATGATTCTAAAGTAGTGGGGGGCACACGTCGCCTTCAACTGAAGCCCGACCTTGTCCCGCTGGTCATAGAACCAGTTCAGAATCCGTTCGTACTCGATCGGGGGAATCTCGTCCTCCTCCTGCCCCCGCCCGGTCGGAACGAGCAGGAATATGTGCAGCGCATCGGCACCGAGATCTGTGCTCAGATCGAGAATTTTCGGGATCTGGTCGATGTTCCTCTTTGATATCGTGGTATTGATCTGCAGACTGATACCAGCCTTCAGAATCTCGGATATTCCGCGCATCGCACCATCGAATGCACCCGAAACCCCGCGAAACGCGTCATGAGTCTCCGCGTCAGAACCATCGATACTCACGCTGATCCGGGATATGCCGGCAGTCTTCAGCCGCTCTGCAACATCCCCTGTAACAGGTGTTCCGTTGGTTGCGAGCACGACCCGGAGCCCACAATCGACGCCGTATCTCGCTATTTCGTACACATCGTCGCGCATCAGTGGCTCTCCACCGCTCAAGATGAGAATCGGGCTCGCAAAGTCCACGATCTCGTCGATCAGGTGGAACGCTTCAGTAGTAGACAATTCATCCGGATCAGGAATCTCTGTAGATGAGCCGCGGCAGTGCTTGCATCGGAGATTGCATGCCCCGGTGATCTCCCATGCGATCAGGCGCGGTTTTATCGCTTTCGTCTCATTTGCCTTTGTTGCCATGGTTATCGTTTGATCATCTCGAGCAGATCGCATATCTTGCCCATCGTATCCACGACGGTCTGCATCCCGACAATGTCGGACTCTGCCGGCGCGTACACGATTCCACCGAAATGGCTGTTGTCGCCGACCACAATCATCCCGTGTATGTGCATCCAGTCGTGGATTGCCTGCACCGTCTTCTCCTGCCCGCCGTTGCGTGAGCCCCCTACGGCTATCGCACCCCCGATCTTGTTTGAGAGCAGCATCCCCTGCTTTCGGAGCAGGAGTGTTCTATCGAAGAGCGCCTTCAGTTGGGCGGTCATGCACCCGAAGTAGACTGGTGACGCGACGAGAATCGCATCCGCACTTTCGAGCCGTGGGTATATCCGGATCATATCGTCTTCGATCGCACACCGTTTTGCACCACTACACGCGTAACATGCCGTACATGGAGAAACGGTCTGCTCCGAGAGAAAAATTCGGTCCACCTCAAAGTTTCGATCCTCCGCAATATTAAGCGCTGTGTTGATCAGTTGTTCACTATTCTCGTTCTTTCTCGGACTTCCCGATATTCCTGCGATCTTCATAATATCACCTGCATACCTGCGCATCTGCACATCTACAATAGAGGTATGGATATATTATATTTGCTCGGGGGATAGGCATTGATAGCATCGTGAACTATTCAGGGAGTTCCCTGCCATATATGTCAGAATGGCATTATAGCGGCTATTATTGTATTGTGTTGACATGCGCGAAGACTGCCAGGTGGAGGTTCGGTAGCATGACCCCGGTGCATTAAAATCGCTATCCTGCGACCTCCTGATCCTGGCAAAACAGATGATTCAAGTAGATCACCGACCGAATCTGTAATGAACAATCATGTATAAACAAAAAGTTTATATAACATGTGGGCGTGAGTTATGCGCACCAAGGAATTTTAAACCGACGCACTCCATCATGTGTCTGTGAGGCAGGACGCATATAATTGTGTGGCATGGGCTGCACCGGAAAGCGAGTTTCTTGGATAACTATTTAGGAGGAACCAAACGTGGCAGATACAATAGACCTCTATGACGACAGAGGGAAGAAGTTGAAGGGCGATGTTGACCTTCAGGGTATAAGTCCACTCAAGAACTCGGCTATTTTGGGTATGGTTAATACCGTTAAGAGAACGGTAGCTGTTAACCTCGCCGGTATTGAGAAGGCATGCAAGAATGCAAGCTATGGCGGACAGAGCCGGAATATTCCGGGCCGTGAAGTAGACATTGATCCAACAGCAAAGGCAGACAAGATTGCTGCACGAGTCAAGGAACTGATTCAGGTCGAAAAGGGCGACGACACTGAAGTTGCGGTTCTTGGCGGCGGGAAGTTCTTGAGAGTTGCAGCACCGACCAGGAGAATCGAGGCTGGCGCTGAATACGTTGCCGGAATGAC
>DAOVGE010000209.1 GCA_030672605.1 Methanosarcinales archaeon | reverse complement strand
CTTCCGGCGATCAGGATGACCAAGTTATTACGACCCCATACCCCATATCGTATGGATATCTGCCATATAAAACCACGAGATCACACAAGATTGACACAGACGTCTTGTGGAGATGGCAACGCAGACTGTGTAATCTCGTGGTTCCTACGGTTCCTACCATATAGCAATTGAGCACGTTCGCAATATGGCTACTGGAACGAGTTACCCGAGTTCGTCCACAAATTTGAGCAAAGAATGAGCATCCCTGATCTTTTTTCGCACTGCCCTCCTGTGAAGGTTTTTATCAGGATTTCGTCCCTGCTCAATCTCTTTTAAGTCCATAATCGCACGCAACAGTCCGGAAGCTTCATTGTACAGGGTATATGCCTCGTCTTCTGTGAGGTTTGCTCTTGCGAGACGGCGCTCATCGCATGCTTCGCTCTTCTCAAGAAATCGGATCAGCGATTCGATCCCGGCGAGCTCCCGGTCAGTCAGTTCTTCCTTATTGAAGAGCTTCCAGATCAATTCGTGGAGTGGGATATTCCGCCCATCGATCTCAACCACATCAGGTATCTCCGCGCCGACCCAGACCAGATATCCATGCAGTCTGTGCAACAATCTCGCTCGCTCGTGCGTCGAGAGTGGCTCTTCAGCGTGCGGCGCCATAGGCAGGGGTTGGTAGATTGAGTTCCGGAATCGGGATGTTCACTTTCTTTGCTGAGAATTTTTTGATTCGCTCAATCAAACTATCTTTTCCGGCTCCGACCAGACTGAGTTCGAGCACCTCGCTGATCTTTGAGACCGGGATGATATTCACCATCTCACGGTAGCGGTCCTCGATTAAGACGTCGTCCTCGTTCGCCTTGGGTATGATGATAGTCTTGATTCCAGCCTGTGCGGCAGCCTCGATCTTGTATGTGACGCCGCCCACAGGTAGCACGTCGCCCCTCACAGAGAGCGATCCGGTCATTGCGACTGACTGGTCGATCGGGATTCCTTCGAACGCCGATATCACCGCCGTTGCGATGGAGATCGATGCGCTGTCGCCTTCCACGCCCTCGTACGTTCCTATGAACTGGACATGGATGTCCATGTTCGTTGTACCGGTGCCTGTGACCTTCTTGATCAGTGCAGACACATTCTGCACAGCTTCCTTTGCGATCTCTGTCAGCATCCCTGGTGCGATCAGGTTCCCTGCGCTCTTGGAGATCGCTGGCGTGACCTCTGCCATGATCGGCAGAACGATTCCCGAATCGCCGCCCATGATCGCAAGTCCGTTCACCCGTCCGATTGCCTCGCCCTTCTTCTGGTACATCTTGTAGTCCATGCGCCGCTCAAGATACTGGTCTGCGAGTTGCTGCTCAACCGACCTCGACATATGCTTTGCAGTGAGAACATGTGCCGATGTCACAACCGGCGCCAACTCCGAACGGGCGATGTCACCTGACACACGCACAAGACCGCCGAGATCTCGCAGTTTCAGTGTGAGGTGGTCTTTTCTTCCGGCACGGCGTTTTGCTTCACGTAATATTTCCTTTAGAGCGCTCTTGTCGAAATGAGGAATCTTTCCATCCTTCTCAACCTCCTGAGCAACGAATCGGACGATCTTTCTCCGGTTCTCTGGCGTATCTTCCATCGAATCGCGCATATATATCTCGTATCCGTATCCCTTGATCCTCGACCTGAGTGCAGGGTGCATGCCCTCTATTGAGTCTATATTCCCTGCTGCAACCATGATAAAGCTGCACGGAACCGGCTTTGTCTTGACAAGGGCGCCTGAACTGCGCTCTGACTGTCCTGTGATCGCATATTCCTTCTCCTGCAGTGCAGTGAGCAGGCTCTGCTGGGATTCTGGGCGCAGGATGTTGATCTCGTCGATGAAGAGCACGCCTTTGTGTGCTTTGTGGATGTCCCCGGACTCCACACGATCATGAGACGGTGTCTCGAGTCCACCCGACTGGAAGGGATCGTGCCGCACATCGCCGAGCAATGCTCCTGCGTGTGTACCTGTCGCGTCCATGAACGGTGATGTGTCCTTGTTCGCATTGTTCACGAGCAGTTTTGGTACGATCGCTTTTCCGCCCTGCACGAACTGCCTGCCGATCACCATGATTAAGAGAACAGCGAGAATTCCCCACAGCAGAGCCATTCCGCCGAGTGTTGCAGCATAGATGAGGATACAGAATCCGACTATCAGTAGAATTGTGTTTCTGATCTGCGCCTTTTGCTGTGCTTCAATTTTATGGGCGTTGACGATCTGTATTCCTTTCCCAGCCCTGACCTCCCTGATCAGTGGGTTGTTTGCATCTTCCGGGTTGTGATAGACGAGTACGTCTTTTAATTCTTCCTTTGGAAGGAGTTCAGCCATCGCCTGGGCTAGCATCGATTTTCCGGTGCCAGGAGTTCCTATCAGCAATACGTGCCTCCGCTGCTGTGCCGCCTTTTTGATGATCTCGCTGGCATCTTCCTGCCCGATCACCTGATCAATCAAGAGCGGTGGAACTTCAAGGTCCTTTGTCGATTCGATATCCGCTCCGCCGAGCGGATCATCTTTCGGTTCGTCACCCATATAGAACAGTCCATCGATCGGCACATAAATGTTCGCTCCAGTCCGAGCCACATAAACAGATCGTTCGGAGTTGTAATGGTGCGGTCAATAAGTTTCCACTCCAAAAAGTATGGTAAGACTCATCTCCAGTCTTTCTGAAAGATATGCATAAAAACCTCAATCTGTGTTCATCAGTGTTGATCTGTGGCTAAAAGTCATATCAGCCACAGATTAACACGGATTTCACTGATTTAAGGCAACATCTGCGTAAATTTATGAAATCTGCATCTATGATAATTATCCTAAATCACAGATTTTTTAGATAGTGCCTCGGTTACCACTTAATTTGAAGCGAATACGTCAATAACCATAATTGTGATAACAGACATAATAGAATTGAAGGAGATCAAATGAAACCAAATGTTGAAAATCAAGGATCTAAAGATATGCATCTTTTGAAATTGCAGATTAAAAGACACTTTTTAATTTCTTCTGGGTGGACTCGGGTTATGGCAAAGACGATTAACCACAGAGGACGCGGAGGGCACAGAGCGTTGCTTTTTTCTCCGTGTCCTCTGTGCGCTCTGTGGTTTTCCGAACCCATTCAAGGAGATAATAAAAAGTCTCGATTAGAACGGATAGCTACAAAAAATAAGATGCCACAGGAGATGATTTTATGTCCCACTTCGAAACCATGCACAAGGACTCAGCAGGTAGGATCGGTAGATTGTACACCGGACACGGGAGAATCGAGACTCCTACAGTCATGCCGGTCATCAATCCAAATATACAGATGATACCTGCCTCCGAACTTGCGAAATTCGGAGCAGAGATCGTGATCACCAACGCATACATCATATACCGGAATCCGGAACTGATGGACCATGCAATCGAAAAAGGTGTGCATTCCCTGCTCAATTTCGATGGTGCGATCATGACCGACTCAGGATCGTACCAGCTATCGGTATATCGTGATATCGAGATCACATCAGACGAAATCGTCCGTTTTCAGCGGAAAATCGGCTCTGACATTGGCGTGCCGCTCGACATCCCGACGCCGCCAGACGTATCGCACGAACGCGCCGAATCCGAGATGAAGACGACGATTGTGCGATGCAGAGAGGCACGTGATCTGGTGCAGCCAGAGGCGCAGTCGCAGTCGCAGGAAACGATGCTCCTTGCAGGTCCTGTGCAGGGCGCAACTCACCTGGATCTGCGATATGAATGTGCACGCACGCTCTCCGAGACCGGATTCGACATCTACCCCATCGGTGCGGTTGTGCCGCTGCTCACGAGTTACCGGTTCGCAGAGATGGTGGATGTGATCGTCGCAGCAAAGAAGGGGCTTCAACCGGCTGCGCCCGTCCACCTCTTTGGTGCTGGACATCCTGCGATGTTTGCGCTTGCCGTTGCGCTCGGCTGCGATCTCTTCGATTCGGCGGCTTATGCGCTCTATGCAAGGGATGGGCGATATCTGACCTCCAGCGGGACATATCATCTGGATACTCTCCAGCATCTCCCGTGCTCATGCCCGATCTGCACGTCATACACCGCAGACGAGTTGAAAGGCGAGTTTGCTAACGGTAACATAATTCCACTTGCAAAACACAATCTTTACGCAACGTACGCAGAGATCAACACAATAAAGCAGTGCATAATCGAAGGAAACCTCTGGGAACTCGTTGAGCGCAGATGCAGGTCGCATCCGAGGCTGCTCGATGGGCTGAGGCGTGCGGTTAGCCACGCTGACTGGATCGAGACGCTCGACCCGGTCCGGAAATCGACGTTCTTCTACTGCGGAAGCGAGTCATCACGCCGTTCAGAGGTTTTGAGGTTCGGAAATCGGCTTGACCGATTCGATCTGTCCGGAACTGTACTCATCCGCACGCGGAAGGTCAAGAGGGAGGATGGGTTCGATCACGTTCTCAACCTTAAACCGCCGTTCGGTGCGTATCCTGTGGAACTCGGTGAGACGTATCCGTTCAGCGCGGAGGTCTCGAAGTTTCCGGATCACGATGCGATCGAGTCTGCGCTCCAAAATGTGCTCCGGTTGATTGAACTCAATTCAGATGCGGAGTTTACGGTTGTATGCGGATGGGATCATCCGTTGATCGCTGATATAAGGGCTCTTCCGAATGTGCGAGAAGTTGCGGCGTTGTGGTAGCCAGATTCGATGATATAAGCCACGGATTGTGGGTTACTATGCTAACATAAGATTTATCCGAAGAATTCCGTATGACATTTGAGTATGTTTGAATCCAATGAATAAACAGGTCTCGGTTTGTAGGACGCCGTACAAAAATAAATATGCTCAATAACGTGTGGTAGGAACCACCAGAGTACACAGTCTGCGAAGCCATCTCCACAAGATTTCTGTGTTAATCTTGTGTAATCTTGTGTAATCTCGTGTTTTTATATGCGGATAGTCACACAATATTGAGTAAGTCGTCACCGAAAAATAACATATTGAAATTTCCTATTTCTGATGCTTTCGGTGGTCGCTAACGGTAGCTCCCTCGCGTATGTGAAAAACGCGGG
>DAOVGE010000199.1 GCA_030672605.1 Methanosarcinales archaeon | reverse complement strand
TTCCATGCCCCAAGCTGCATGCGATAGTCGTCCATGCTTGTTGTGTAGCCATTGACGAGATCTCCGCTGAAGACGACGAAGTCTGCACCGTTCTGGTACGCATCGATCGTGAACCGGGTGAGCTTGTGATAGTTAACACCGGCAAAGCTCCTTTCGCCGCCACCAACGCCAGCTCTTGAGTCTGACATTATCGCAAACTCAAACTTCGGGCTTGCAGGTTCGGTTGTGAAGCGGTAGGTCTTGATGTCATCCACACCATCGACAAGCACATCGTACTCATATTCCGTACCCGCGGAGAGTCCGGTGATTGCTATCTCGTGGCTGGTACCAGACACCTCATCGGTGTATGACCCGCTGTTGATCTCAACTGCTGCGGTTGTGGGCACATCGGTCTTCCAGGAGACAACTGCGCTGTCCGCGGTCACGAGATCCACAAAAGGACCTTCGATTACGCACGGCACAAGAGTATAATTCCCATCGACCCTGAACCTGCCATCATAAAATACTGATGACGCCGCGTCCGGGTTGTAGAGTTCGATTCTGTAGCAGATTACGCCCCCATCCTCGCCGAAGTTGCAGATGTCGTAACGCGCACCCTCAAACTTTCCGATGTTGATTGCGACGCTGTGGGATGTGTTCCCAGTCGCGTTCGTCAGGTCTTCTGTAGTCGATCTTCGATACTGCGGCACTTTTATCTCCTGCTCTGGCACGTAAAGTCCGTAGTATACCTTCGCTCCCGGTGTTGCAATCAACGTATCGAACTGTAGCGTTGCTTCCTTCGCACCGGCGTCAATTGTCACATCGACTTCATTCACCAGAAGATAATCTGGCGTAGCGTCCTTCTGCGGTAGTGCCGGGTACAGGGGATCATGCCCCATATTGCCGGCTTGAGCGCATACTGGCGAGATGAGTAGTACCATCGCCAGAACTGCGATCAAGCCATTTTTCATATCTGTTCTGTTCATAGTTGTTATTCCTCACGGTTTACGCTGGTGATCGATCGCCGGATCGGGAATTTACAGCAGAGGAGGGCATCTCGACCACCCGATACCAGCATAGGATGATATGATATATAATATTTGCACAAATGATATATGTAGGAGTAATTTGCCTATGGTTGACACCAGAATCTATATAGATTATTTGGTTACTGACCACCGGTTCATCGCCAATGCAGAGCGTAATCATCTTCGCTCAGGAAATATGTGAGACGTTTTGTTATTTTCCGGTTATACCGGATTGTCTCATGTATACACAACTGCCAGAATGGGTCGCTATCGATCTGAAAAGTAATCTACACCATTAATCTGCGTAATCTGTGTTAATCTGGGTCTAAAAACCCTTATCAGGCGCAGATTAACACGATTTTACGGGTTTCGCCAATCCAATCGTAATAGTGTTTGCAGGATCAGCATCATGTTTTTTCAACCGACCAGAAGAAATTAGAAAGTCTCGGAAACAGCCACATATCGATATTTTTCCGTTTGCATCTGTTACCCCGCTCGCAAGATATCTGCCGGATCCTCGCGAGCAGCGATCAGTGCCGGCACCCAGCTTGCAAGTAGTGACATGCCAGGCGCTGCCACCAGTGTCATCGCCAGTATCCGTACATCGAATAACGATGCGATCGTTCCTGCTACTGATCCGGTACCAGGAGCCAGGGCGACAGAAAAACCGATGAGATATCCCAGAGTCGCTCCGATAATTCCAAGAAGGAGTGCCTTTGCAAGAAAGAGATTAAGAATCTGACGTGATCTGTAGCCGAGTGTGCGCAGTATGGCGATTTCCTGCCTCCGCTCACGGACGTTGTTCAGGGTCAAGACACCGATCAGCGCCATACTGACAATGGAGACGATCGGGATTAATAAAGCGACAAAAGACTCTATTTCACCCCGGAGTTTCGAGCGGTGCGCAAGTTCCCTGGCTAAAGAAGATTTTGCTACGGCTTTTGCGTTGCTGCGTGCCTCCCATCTGGTCAAAGCCTTGTTCTCAAGGAGAATTGCCTGCGTGCCGGGCAGGATCTCTTCAATGTTGCGTTTCAAGGTGGGGGGGTCATAACCTTCGCAGAGACACTGGAGCAACCTGATTCCACTGATACTGCCTTCCATGCCAAGCAGGTGTTGCGCCTGCCCCAGATCGATCCATGCGGTGATGTCATCTATCGTTCCGCGTCTTGAGTGGCACTTATCCACTTCAAAATTCTCGCCAAGCAGCTCAACCGTATCGCCAACCTCCACGTTCAGGCTATCCCAGAGCTCATACCCGAGAACGATCTTTCCAGGGGCAACCCCGACAGTCGTGGGCATGGGTTTCTGTTTCTCAGGCGGCTTCCATGAGACCGGCGTCTCGCCCCTGGTTCCCACGAGCATGATTGTCCGGTTTCCCTGCTCAGTCCATCGTATCTTCTGCTCAAGAATCGGTAACAGGTGATTGATCGTCACCAGATTGGATTCTGCCACCCGGTCAATGTATTCCTCGAGCATAAACTTCGATGTGTATCCTTCGGCATAGAAATCATCCGGATTCTCACCTTCCGGTAAAATGAGCACGTTTAACCCGAGTTCCAATGCGATCTTCCGGTAATCATCTTCCATCTTCGCCATCTCGTCTTCAAGCCTCTGTTCCTTCTCTTCAAGTATAAAATCGGTCTGCAGGTCATGGGCTTTGAGAACTGTCAGTTCACCGACAAGTACGGAGGCAGCGATTACTATCGCGAGAAGACAGAGTGCAAACGTAAGCTTGCGATGAGTTGCCTCTTTTCTTACAAGATGCCAGAAGTCAGTCATTGTTATCACTCGGATGCCAGAAGTTTCCCGTTCTTAAGATGGATTGTTCGATGGGCATACGATGCCGCCTCCTCGCTATGGGTAACCATCAGCACAGCGCCTCCTGACTCTGCAAACTCCCAGAGATAATTGAGGACGATCATAGCATTCTCTTTATCAAGATTTCCGGTAGGTTCGTCAGCAAGCAAAAGCATAGGATTGTTCAAGAGAGCCCGTGCCATCGCTGTTCGCTGCTGCTCTCCGGTACTGAGTTCTGATGGTTTGTGGTCAGCGCGGGCACTCAGATTGAAACGTTCAATAAGTTCTTGCGCCCGTCCATTGACGTTTTGGTCTGGCAGCGCCCCGGATGGCGCCAGCACGTTATCAATCACGCTCAAGTACGGGATAAGATGAAACTGCTGGAAGACGAATCCGATGTTGGACGCACGGAACTGTGCACGTTCATCCGGCGTCATGCGATATGGATCCGTCCCATCAATGATGGCATGTCCCCTGTCAGGTGCCTGTAGCCCACCAGCGCAGAGGAGGACAGTTGTCTTCCCGCTGCCGCTTGCCCCCTGCATCGCCACGAATTCACCGGTCTTTACATGGAACGATACATCGTCCACCGCTCTCAAAACCCCGTCGGGTCCATTGTACATCTTGTCAAGATTCTCTATTTCAAGCATTGTTACTCTCCCTAAGAAGGTCTGCAGGGTCACGGCGAGCAGCAACCATCGCCGGCGCCAGACTTGCAAGCAGTGACATGCCCGGTGCTGCTACCATGACACTCACGAGTATCCGCACATCGAATAGTGCTGCGATCGTTTCCGGTCCTGATCCTAATCCTAATCCTGTGCCAAGAGCCGCAGCAGCAAGAAAACCGATGATGTACCCCAGAGTCGCCCCGATAACTCCAATAAGGAGAGCTTTTGTTAGAAAGAGACTCCAGATCTGACGCGACCTGTAACCGAGGGTGCGCAGTATGGCAATCTCGTAACTCCGCTCCCGGACATTTGCCAGAGTCAACAGAACAATCAGCATCATGCTAGCGATTGCGACTATCGGGATCAGCCAGGAGGCAAATGTCTCCATTTCAACGCGTAGTTTTAAGCGATCTTCCTGTTCTCTGGCTAAAGAAAATTCTGCTGTTTCTTTCGCTCTGTCGATTGCTTTTGCCAGGGTTGTAGCCTCGTTTTCCAGTATAACAACCTGCGTATCCGGTAAAATACGGGTGATATCCTCCCGCAGGGAACTAAAATCAGGATTAGTGGAATATGTCTGCACCGCCTGAATTGCATTGATCTGATTCTCTCTGCCAAGCAAGCTTTGTGCCTGATCGAGATCTATCCATACGGTGATGTCTTCCTTTGTCCCGCGCTGGGGTTGGTGCCCCTCCACTTCAAACGCAGCACCCAGCAGTTCCACGGTATCACCAACCTCCGGATTGAGACTATCCCAGAGTTCATAGCCCAGAACGATCCTGCCAGGAGCAACCTCAACAGGTGATCGTGGTCTTGTGGCGCTCTCAATCAACGGCATTTCGTACTGGGTTCCTAGAAGCAGGATTGTGCGGTTATGTTCCTCCTGCCACCGTATCTTCTGCTCAATAACTGGTACAAGATGAGCGATTGACGGGATATCGGACTCTGCCAGCCGGTCCACGTATTCTTCAGGCATAAATTTTGACGCGTACCCCTCGGCATAGAAATTATCCAGATTCTGACCTTTCGGCAGGATCAACAGGTTAAATCCATGTTCTTCCATTATCCTTCGGTAATACGCTTCCATCTGCTCCATCTCGTCTTCAGTCTGCATCTCCTTCTCGGTCAGTATGGAATTAGTCTCTATATCGTGAGCCTTGAGAACCGTCAGTTCGCCAGCAAAAACCCCTGTAGCAACGATTACTGATAGAAGACACAGTATAAATGCAAGCTTATGGTACTTTATTTCCTTTCTTACGAGATCCCTGGTTGTCATTTTTTCTTTTCGCTCCTGATAACTACTAATATGCTGAGAATCATAACAATGAGAACGGTAGCAATACTAACAGTAACGATATTTCCCTGTAAAATATTCGAAGTATTAGCCGAATCCACGGTGTTAAAATTCCATGATTCGTTATCCTCGCTCCTCCCTGCCATTGTTCCAAGTCCGACCAGAGGAATATCCTCGTCAATCCAGCTCTTCCCGATACTAACATTCCAGTCTGCCACAATCAACATATCCACACCCGGATTCCCATCCTTAACTGTGCAGGAACAGGGACCTATCGTGACTTCACAGGCAGCGTAAATGTTATCTCTTGTAATACCCCTGCCAGCAAGAGCATAGAGGGCTCTGCCCCTGCCAAATACCGGGAATAACATGGGGTCTTCTTGATATTCAAAGAGACCGGGCTCAGAGTACATGAGCATATCGACAAAGACCTCTTCAGCAGGATCATTCCGGGAAAGTCGGATCAAAGAAAAGTCGGGAGTCGGTTTTGCCCCCAACTCATCCAGATCGGTTCGTTCCAAAAACTGTGGCGACAGGGTAAGCTCATCTTCAGCCATCGATAACTGTTCTCTGACGAATTTTGCCGCTTCGTCATCGTGTGATGGGTTACCACCAGCTATCAGGACAAAACCCGCGGCGTCCCCATCCATCAACCTCTTTGCGATCTCACGTCGCGCCGGGGAGTCCACTATTTTCCTGGCGGAATCCATGGATAGCGAACCCGACCAGACACTTCCACGGTACATTCCACTTTCCGGCTGCCGAACAACAAGCAAGGGCAGCCCCGGGGAGTCGAGCGATTCCCATAAAGCACGCATCGAACCATCCACTCCGGTTGACAAATCCACGACCGTCACCAGGAAATTGGCAGACGGGTTATTTTCATAAGACTGCTGTAGAAGCCACGAGACCGTCGAAGTGTCTTCGGCGTTTAATGGACCATCATGAAACACCACGATCTCATATACATCAACATGCCATCGCTCCATGGCATAACGGAACACTGGAACATCACATGCAGACACTGGTTCTCCGGGAAGCATCAGGAAGGATATACATATAGCCAGGCAGACGACGTTAATCCGGTTCATTTTCATTACGGTGGGTTGGAAGATACCTTATATAAAATTTGTCCTAATACAATATATAGCGGCGAGTAGTCTATATTCCAGATAAGAATATATAGAATTCTGTTTTCGCAACATGATGTGTCTTTATGTACCATCGCGTTGCAGTGACCAAAACCCCGGAGACTCTTCATATCTTCGAAAGGAACTGTAATGGTAGTCCGAACGTGAATATGTGGACATTGCTACCCTTGCGGGACACGACCACATTGTTTTCATGTCCTTCGAACTTCCTCTCGCAAGCTTTGTGAGTCTGACACTTTACCACAGTTGTGTCTTCGCGTATATCAGAGCCCGGACTGCGAGCATCATCTTGCTTCTGGAGCCCGCAAGCGCCGTGGTTTTGCCGCAATCACCATAAGCCCGCAGATCACGTCAAGCGTGCTGGTGGCGGCGGGCTGATACTGCTCTGGTGGTCCGTGGGGGGTGATGGGGGCTCGGGCATAAGTGAAGTGCAAGCTGCCGGTTCACGGACGCAACGCACGAGTTCACTGACGTGTGAGCACGCTGCCAGCGGGCTTAATCAAGGCAATGCGACCCCCCGCTAGGTGTTTGAGCGTGTCCGTCCAGAGTATCTGACATTACAGGCAGTCGTAGGCTTAAGCGATCGATCATAAGCAAAACTTACAGTTGAGGATATTTGTGAAGACTTGAAAAACACTGGCGTGAGGTCAGAGTCTCACACCGAGCTCACTCTTTTCTGGCTCTCTGGTAATTCGAGTTGCAAGCACCGTTTCACCCTTCCAGAGGATCCGGTTATGGTAAGGAAGATTAAACC
>DAOVGE010000051.1 GCA_030672605.1 Methanosarcinales archaeon | reverse complement strand
TCAACAGCTTATGTGGCATATTACTGACATATTCACATCAATTAGAACCTCATGCTGCGCAATATGTATTTGCTTATAAACTCATGCGTTTCGCATATACGGTGACACTGAACGGGCTTCTGTACTGCACTGCGC
The DNA here is from genome assembly GCA_030672605.1 of Methanosarcinales archaeon. Lineage (GTDB taxonomy): Archaea > Halobacteriota > Methanosarcinia > Methanosarcinales > Methanogasteraceae > Methanogaster_C. Next base: position 5,729 of record DAOVGE010000051.1, on the reverse strand, counting down.
TTGGGTTTGACGCTGATGTTATGATGCCGGCGCTTGAACTTGGAGTTACGGGAGTGAGCCTTTCAGGAACCGGATTAGATAAATGAACTGAAGAGCTGCTGGGGCACAATGGGTGGCAGCGTGGTATAGACAAAAAATGTATCCACTCCAAAAAGTAGGGCACAACCCAATCTTCAGTCTTTCTGAAAGATATGCATAAAAACCTCAATCTGCATTCATCAGTGTTGATCTGTGGCTAAAAGCCCTTGTTAGCCACAGATTAACACGGATTACACTGATTCAAGGCAACATCTTCATACATTTATAAAATCTGCATTCACAATACTTAGCATAAATCACCGATTTTTTGGATAGTGCCTCAGTCACCACTTAATTTGAAGCGGATACATACCAACCATATATGATGCGACAATCGACAATCAATGTGATACTATGAAGATCCTCATAGCAACCGGAAGACTTGCGCAGCAGACGGTCAGAGCGGCAGTGCAGGAAAAGGAAGGTGCCGATGTGCTCGTTCTCAATTGCGATGTTGCGGCGTTCATAACACCGGGTTTGCTGGGACCGTCTCTACCCGATTGCAAACGATACGACCTGCTCCTTGTCCCGGGTCTCGTATCAAGCGACTTCACCGATCTCGAAGATGAATGCAAGACACTGATCCGTCTCGGACCAAGGCATGCGTACGACCTGACATCGGTTCTTTCGTGCGTAAACGAACTCGAACTCTCAAAAACAATCCCTGCATGCGAATTCTTGTCAGAAAAAATGCGCGAGGACGCTCTTTTACGCATAGAGGCGCACGAACGGAATTCTGTTGCGGCATTTGCGATCTGCGCAACAAAGATCGGCAGAGACTCGACTATGAAGGTGATGGCAGAGATTGCAGGTGCGACAGGTATGCCAGAGGAGCAACTGGCGGAAAAGATACGCGAATTCGAGGAGAAAGGCGCAGACATAATCGACATTGGCGCCACGATGGATGCAGATGTTGTTGACGTCGCAAAATCGGTTGCGATCGCAAAATCCACAACAAAACTCCCGGTGAGTATAGACACTCTGAATCCGGATCTCATCGTTGCCGGGATCGAGTCGGGAGCCGATCTCGTGCTGAGTCTGAATTCAGAGAACATCGATTCTGTTTCGGATGTGGTTCTTGCGCATGGAACCGCGGTTGTGATCATTCCGGATCAGAGAGACCCTGATTCGCTGCACCGGAATATCGCGTATGCACAGAGCCTCGGAATTGAGAGGATCATCGCAGACCCGGTTCTTGACCCTGTCGGGCATGGAATCGTTGAATCGATCCGCAGGTACGGAGATTTTCGGAAAAGGGACGGGGCAACTCCACTATTCTTCGGCGTCGGCAATGTGACCGAATTAATCGACGCCGATTCGGTGGGTGTGAATGCCCTCCTCACAGGGATTGCGTCCGAACTCGGCGCAGACATCCTCTTCACGCCGGAGCATAGCGACAAGGCACGCGGGAGCATTAGGGAGCTTGTGACAGCGTCGCAGATGATGGTGCTCGCATCCGAGCGGCAAAGTTCGCCAAAGGACCTGGGAATCGATCTTCTTATCCTGAAGGAGAAGCGGTACCTTCCGGACGCAGAAGTTCCCGAAGAATCGGTCCTTGCGTCAGAGAAAGCGAAATGGGCTCCGGACCCCGCGGGATGTCTCCGAATCGAGATATCAAGGGAGCACAAAACGGTCATTGTGACTCACAGACTGGCAACGATCATCGGAACAGATGTCTGCAGGATTCTCACAACCGTAATCGATATGGGGCTGATCTCGCAGATGGAGCACGCAGGGTATCTCGGGCGGGAACTGACCAAAGCGAAGCTCGCTCTTGATCTCAAATGGAACTATGTGCAGGATGAGCCTATTTCACGCTGAGTGCGCTGACCGTATGTGTTCATCTGGGGCGAAGAACCCACAAAATTTCTGGTTCTGCCGTTTTCTGTGGTCGATAGCAGTGGCCCGCCCTCGTGTTGCAGCAATCGCGGGCGCCACTCCTTCGTCTTTGCGTCTCTCTCGACTTTCTCGTTAAATCAGAGAAACGCAAAGACGCGAGGGCGCAAGGGCGCAAAGGTTGGAAACCACAGAATCCATCAGAACCAGCAAAATTTGTATATACTCATATTGTATGGATACCAACATATAAACCACAAGATTGCACGAGATTAACACGGAAATCTTGTGGGAATCTGTCCGATCTTGTAGTTTAGCTAAACACGTACCGCGGACCATATCCGGGTGTCACACCCCTGCCCCGGGCTGGTGCAACAGACGCAACATATCCCTGAGCTCCTGGATTTTGAGTTGCCCCGGCGCTGTCGCAGTCCCTACCGATGCATACGCAAGAGCTGATCCATAGATCGGCGCAACAAGTCGCGTATGTGCCCCGAATCCCCCCATTCCGATTATGCAGACCGATCTCGGTGCGCAGTCGAGTGTGAGTTCGAGCAGGCGCAGCGCATCCCGGTATGAATTGGGAGTTGTCGCGAGTTTTGCGATATCGGCGCCGGCTGCGAAACAGTCGGAGAGTATCTCTCGCATCGTTTCGTTGTCAGGGGTTTCTGAAAAATCATGATATGAGATGATGACGCGTTTACCAAGCTCTTTTGCACGATTAACGACCATATCGCGGTATTTCCTCTCAGCCCGCAGTTCGATATCAACGGAATCAGCAATCTCCAGAACGGAAAGCAGTATCTCGATTCTCTCCTCTTCTGATCCGGTAAATTTACCTCCCTCCGCACTCATGCGGTTAGTTACGATTATGGGCAGTTCTGTAGCCTCTTTCAACTCTCTTACGAGCGGACAGAGGGAATCTGCCGGACGATCTATAAGGTCGATTCTGATCTCGATTGCGTCGGCACCCTCGCGAGCCGCCTGAATCACGCTCTCTCGTGGATTTTGTGCGATCGCTGCAATGATCTCAGTCATTGTCAGCCACCACGCATTGCTCGATAAACCGCTGCACCTTTGCAGGGTCTCTTCTCTTCGCAGTCTCGACTCCGGATGCCGTGTCCACCGCGTACGGACGAACCGCTCGTATCGCATCAGAGACGTTATCCGGCGTAAGTCCGCCCGCGAGGATGATTGGCACGCTCGAACGCTCAACGATCTCTGCGCTGATTCTCCAGTCATGCACCTTCCCGGTTCCTCCGCCCTCGCTTCTGGCGCTGGTTTTCGTATCAAGGAGTATCGCATCAGCGATTCCTTCCAGTTCCGCAATTCGGCTTACGATCTGATCCGTAACCTCTGGTGTTGCATCCACCGGAACCGCTATCGTTTTGATCAGCCTGGCAGCATCAGAGATTACTGCGAGGTCGCAATCCAACAGATCGTTGTGCACCTGCACGCAGGTGGGCATGGTCTCTCGTATCAGAGCCATTGCCGAAGCAAGATCTTCAGGCATGATTACGAGAACTGCCTCCACAAAGACCGGCACCTGCTCTATCAGGTGTTTTGCGGTCTTTGCATCAATCTTTCTCGGCGACTTTACCGGGACGTCTGTTATGAACCCGACCGCATCGCAACCACACGAGATGGCGTGGGCGAGATCTGCCATATTTGTGTTTCCACAGATTTTAATTCTGGTTCGTGACATGAGATTTGTCCATTATTTTGTGGTATATGTTTAGCTGAGGTGGAAAAACCACAAGATTACACGAGATTTCACGAGATTGACACAGAACTCTTGTGGAGATGGCTACGCCGCTTTTTCGCAGACTGTGTAATCTTGTGGTTGGCTAAACAGGTACATTTTGTGAGTTTATGATTTATGATTTTATGGGGTGCTGCCGAATTTTATGATATCCATCCACAACACCGACCTTTGTGGAATCCGTAAATTCGTACCACTCGTGATAAAAGCACGAATTGGTACTGTGAACGGATGACATAAATCCGATCATCCGGAAATGTACTCACAATTCTTTTCAACCCCTCCCGACCAGAAGAACTTAAAAAGCTTTCGTGGCATCACCGAAACCTTTATATACTCATCCATCGTAGTATATATTACTTTCGGTTGAGGTGTACACTTGCGTCGGCTCGGGACTATTCAACATCGTTTTGGTAATCTGCTAATCGTAAGAGCTGGTGATCGGTTGCCAGCTATCGGATCGGCTGTAGTGACCAACACGATGAAACGGATTGGGACGGTGCGTGAGATCTTCGGACCGGTTGTCCGCCCCTATATCTCCGTTAAACTGTATAAAAATAAAAACCATATCGATTCCGAATTGAATGAACTTGAAAACAAGAAGTTATATACATTATGAGGGATGGGAATGACAGAAATTGAACGAGTAATTGAACGTCCGGAACGGATAAAGGAGCGAATCAAGCAGCGCAGGGAACGTGAGCGCGAACAGGAGCGCGAGGTCGTCGAATGTCCGGAATGCCACAGCCGCACCCTTGAGCGGGATTATGAGCGTGCCGAACTGGTATGTGGATCATGTGGGCTGGTAATCGAGACGAACATCATCGATCAGGGACCTGAATGGCGAGCGTTTGACAGCGATCAGCGGTTGAGGCGAGCCAGGGTCGGCTCTCCGATGACCTACACGATCCATGACAAGGGACTCTCCACCATGATCGACTGGAGGAATCGGGACTCTTACGGGCGGACGATCTCCACCAAGAACCGCGCTCAGCTGTATCGGCTCAGAAAATGGCAGCGCAGGATTCGTGTCAGCAATGCGACCGAGAGAAATCTCGCGTTTGCGCTTTCTGAACTTGACAGGATGGCATCAGCGCTCGGACTCCACCAGAACGTGAGGGAGAGCGCCGCCATAATCTACCGCAGGGCGGTTGAGCAGAACCTGATCCGTGGACGGAGTATCGAAGGCGTGGCTGCTTCTGCGCTGTATGCGTCATGCCGCCAGTGTTCTGTTCCGAGGACGCTTGATGAGATCGGAGAGGTTTCGAGGGTGAGCCGAAAGGAGATTGGGCGCACATACCGATTCGTGGCACGGGAACTTTCGCTGAAGCTACATCCGACGTCGCCGATCGACTACATCCCGAGATTCTGCTCGGGTCTCAATCTGGATGGGGCGGTGCAGGCGAAGAGCATCTCAATTCTCAGGGCCGCAAGCGAGAGAGAGCTAACCAGTGGGCGCGGACCCACAGGAGTCGCGGCTGCTGCGATCTACATCGCATCGATTCAGTGCGATCAGCGCAGAACCCAGCGAGAGGTGGCAGAGGTTGCCGGTGTTACCGAGGTTACGATCCGCAATCGGTACAAGGAACTCGCAGAGGAACTGGATATCGAGATCATACTGTAACGGAAATGTAACCGCAGTGTGCGTGGGGGGTGGTATATCTCTTGCGTTCCTCAGCAGCACTCTGCGGTTATTCTTTTTTGCCAGAAAGCGTAGAATCGTAATCGGGTGACCAATCAACATACCTGAGTAGTTGCGAAACCACAGGATTACACAGTCTGCGAAACAGCGACGCAGCCATCTTCACGAGATTTCTGTGTTATACTTCGCACCGCCACAAACTGAGCTTTTTTGCAAATGTGTCAGTGATGTGTTGACACACGCGAAAGACGTGACAATAGAGATGACACCCTTCGCGCCTTTGCGTCCTTGCGTTGGATTGAAGAATAAAAAACGCAAAGACGCGAGGGCGCAAGGGCGCAAAGATTAAATAAACCTCCTGATTGGCGATCGTGTGGTGTGTGCCTCGGTCTTGTGCATTTATTGCCAAAT
>DAOVGE010000042.1 GCA_030672605.1 Methanosarcinales archaeon | reverse complement strand
GATGAAATCCGCACCCTCCTCTTTAGCCCAGCCAACCTGCTCTTGATACATCGATCGTACAATTTCAGAGGTCTCCTCATGATTTTCCGGACTGTAAACCCAGGTATTGCAGATATTTCCCGCAAGAAGGGCATTTCCCTCATCGGCAGCTTCTTTAGCAAGCCTTATAGCTCGGCGGTTCAATTTTTCCAAATCGTTCTCCCTGCCGACCACTCTGAGTTTGTCCCGGTGGGCATAATACGTAAGCGCCATCATGACCTCAGAACCCGCTCGCAAGAACTCCCTATGAAGCTCCTTGACCGCTTCGGGATGATCCAGAACAACTTCCGGCACAAATGCTCCTGCTTTGAGGTATCCTCTCCTTTCAAGTTCGAAAACATAGCCTTCTGCGCATAAGACCGTGCCTCGTTCCAATCGCTCCAACAAATCCATTTTATTTGATGCCATTGTATGTCATTGTCCTTTTTTCCGATCTATTTCTCCACCACATCAGGGGCATGATCCAGCAGGGTACGATAATATTCGAAAGCTCATGAACGACTACTGCGTGGCACTCTATGCTACATTCCGTCTCTCTTGTATCTTCCGGGTATATTAAGGTTAGTTGTTTGAATAGTAAGAGGAAATCAAGGCTGCGATTGAATATGCTTCCGGCTGAAAAGAGAGATGCCCCGTGCCCTGAGAAATGACGGTAGTTCATAACGTTTCATCTTAATGTGCCAACGGAGAATCCCTATTAACATGATCACATCCATATCGGTACGGCATTTGGGCATCGTTGGTGGAACTTGGGTCCGGGGAGATTAGTGGGGTCACTCCCCAAATATCTGACATGATGCCGGATCACTTTTTTCCTTGACGAACGTTTCATACCTCGGCATATCTGATTTTGTCTCCTTGGTTGATCTTTCGGATGAACGTTCTATGTTCAGTCATAATGTAGTGCTTACCGAAAAATAAAGTAGCAAAGTTGGCCGATGGCACGCCACATCTCTGACATTCGTGCGATTCGTTCATTCGTGTCATTCGTGATCCCTTATGCCGATTTTATCACGAATTTCACGAATGTGACGAATACCGCGAATTTTAACAGGTTATTTTCTGGCAAGCCCGTAGTTGCATATACGACTACACAAATTAACCGGTCCCTATGTGGGATTTGGGGGCGACGGATAGGGATTTTGTATGAAAAATGAGTAGATTAGCTATGACTTCACAAGCCTAACGTGACGTCATGGACTGATCGTTTGCGGGACTCGACGCGCGGGAATGTGACAGTTCCTGAAGTGGCGGGCATTCCAAAGCCGCCACGATGCCAGGATATTACGAATCTGATAAAGATAATACACAATTCCACATATCTAAGGATCGTCAGAAATTTTGCGCGGTGATTGGACTTTGATCTTATATTAACCCGTGTACATCGGAGCTTTTAAGTATCAGGCTTTATTTACAGCTATACTGTGATAAATATGACATGTACAACTAAACTCTACACGGGCGGGCAGACTGCTTTCATCCATGGCTCAGATATTCATGAAAAGATCATACCTGGTCTTGGTAGCTCTCAGGATTCCTGCGCAGACACGATCGTTGGAGAGATCATGGATATTTATTCAAGGATTGTGGATTTTGACCGCAAGGAGCTATATTACAACCCATCAAACCATCCAAAGACCATTTTTCAAAGACTGGACCAGGTGATCGCGTTGGATGTAGACGACATGACCGCGGAGGCGATTCTGTCCAGTTCCGGGTTCAATCTCGTGTTTGACGTGATCACCGGATTCAGAAGTCACTACACCGCGGAACTGGAGACCGAACAGGCAAACGCCGTACTGGGGAGCAGCGACCCATGGCAATCGCTCAAGGACTTCGCATACTTTCCAAATTATATAGAGCTTGCCAGAACCGAGTTTCGAGGAGCCGGGCTTAAAGCGGGCGACACGGTTCTCTTTCTCGGAAGCGGACCGCTGCCACTTAGCCTAATCGTCCTCTGCCGCGAGCACGGACTCAAGGGGATCGGAATTGAGCAGGAGCCAGACCGGGTAGAACTCTCGAGAAGAGTGATTGAGAGACTCGGACTTTCCGATCAGATCAGGATAATTAAAGAAAACCATCTGACGCTGCCAATCGAGGAGCCAGTTGACCTGATCATGGTGGCTGCCCAGGCAGAACCGAAAGATGTGATCTTTGACCATCTGGCAGAGGTAATGCCTACAGGGACAAAGATATCATACCGCATCTATGAGAAAGGGCTTAGAAGATTATTGGACACGTTCTCTCGCTATGAATTGCCAGGACGGCTCAGAGAATACCTGATGGTTCATCCGGAGCCGCCGGCTAACAATACCAGCGTCTTTCTGACCGTTGTCGATTGAATCATCGGGATTCAGGCGCTTGAGAGTGCAAAGTGCCCTATGCTGATAGATGCGAAAACTCCAGAAAAAGCGAAACGTTTGCACGCACGGATCGACTGTTGATCATCCTGCGGATCAGCTACCCTTTTTGGTGAGGAATACAACGGTATTGTTGACTGGTGGTTTCGGTCGGATCCTTAAGTATTCTTCAAACTGTTCAGGCAATTCCAGAAAAGAAGACGTCTCCAATAATCTCCTAAGCCCTTTCTCATAGATGCGGTACGATATTTTTGTTCCTGCCGGAAGCACGCCTGCCAGATGATCAAATATCTCTTTTTTGGGTTCAGCTGCTGCAGCCACCATAACGAGTTTACACCCATTCGAATGCAATCGGAAGTGGTTTCCGTCCATTATCTCGATCTGATCAGAAAGCCCCAGTTGCATGAGAACTCTTCTTGAGAGTTTTGCTCTGTCCGGTTCCTGTTCAATCCCGATCCCTCTGAGACCGTGCTGGTGGCAGAGCATTATAAGAGTCAAAGGCAGTGGTCCACTCCCGATAAACACAATACTATTGCCGGGTTCAAGCCCGGATCCCTGATACTCGGTACGAGCCAGTTGGAGATAATTTGAGAAATGGGTGAAATGTTTCAGCGCACCCCACGGATCTTCACTATCCAATATGGAGTTTGCATTCTCGGTTTCGAGTCTCAAACTATATAGATTTCTGAATCTGACGATAGATTCAAGTGCCGAATCAAATTCAGGAGCACAGAGAATCTCTTCTGCAGATTTATCGTCCAGATCCCGCGCAGCCAGATAGTCCAACCTTTGGAAAAAGGTCTTAAGACGATTCGAATGACTGTGGAGGATTTCTTGATCCTTAATATCCTTGGTCACTGAATACGTTGTCGACAGTTCTTTTATTATCGATTCTGATGAACGATCCACAATATTACTCACATCCATGGGAATGTACTTTTAGTTCTACCTTCTTATAGTTATTTCTTACACCTTACTTGAGAGTTACTGGTTCTGATGTTTTCTGTGGTCGATATCGGTAGCTTCCTCGCGTATGCAAAAAAACGCGGGCGCATCTCTCTCAACTTTGCGTCTCTGCCTCTTTGCGACCTTGCGTTATATCAGATGAACGCAAAGACGCAATGACGCAAGGGCGCAAAGATTGGAAACCACAGAATCCCTCAGAATCAGCCGTGTTTACACATCATATCTATCCTTTGCGAAACACGCGCGCGGATGTGGACATTCCTGACAAGATTGGCATTCTGGCGCCATCACAATAGCAGGATGTTACGAATCTGATAAAGATAATACATAATTCTACAGATTTGAGGATTGTCAGAAATTTTACGTGATGATTGAACTTTGATCTTAAATTAATCGGTGTACGTCGAATCTTTTAAGTATCAGTCTTGAATTACATCTGTATTGTGATTAATATGACATGTACAACCTCACTTTACACGGGCGGGCAGACCGCATTCATTCACGACTCAGATATTTATGAAAAGATCATGCCGAGTATCGGCATCTGCTCGGATTCCTGCGCAGGATTAGTAGCCGGAGAGATCATGGATATCTATTCGACGATCGCGGATTTTGACATCGAAGAGACATCACCCCACCCATCAAATCATCTCGATACCGTCTTCCGAAGGCTGGACCAATTGATCGCACTGGATGTAGACGATGCGACCACAGATACGATTCTGTCCAATTCCGGGATCAATTCTGCGTTCGATGTGATCACCAGATTCAGAAGTAGTTACACCGCAGAACTGGAGATCGAACAGGCGAACGCAATATTGAATAGCAGTGACCCGTGGCAGTCGCTCAAAGATTTCGACTACTTCTCCAATTACCTCCAGCTTGCAAGAACCGAATTTCACGGAGCCGGGCTCACAGCGGGTGACACAGTTCTCTTCCTCGGAAGCGGACCGCTGCCACTCAGCTTAATCGTCCTCTGCCGCGAGTACGGACTCAGAGGAATCGGAATCGAGCAGGAAAAAGAGAGGGTTGAACTCTCGCGAAAGGTGATTGAGAGACTCGGGCTTTCAAAAGAGATCGAGATACTCGATGGCAACCAGTTCACGCTGCCCCTCGAGGAGCCGGTCGATCTTATCATGGTGGCTGCACAGGCAGAGCCAAAAAGTGCGATCTTTAGCTATCTGGCAGAGGTCTTGCCTGCAGAAACGAAGATATCCTACCGCATCTATGAAAAAGGGATGAGACGGCTGCTGGACACGTTTTCTCGCTACGAACTGCCAGAGAATCTCAGAGAGTATAGGAGAATCAGACCAACACCTCCTGCCAACAACACATCCGTCTTTCTGTCGGTAGGTTGTGCGTGAGGGACTGGTTCGGATATTCTGAGATGCGGTTACGCACATTCGAGACGCATGGCAAATTGGTTTCATCTGCCGATACCCTTTAGTACCACCACCACTCAAAATCTCTCTTATATGCCCGGGTGGCCTAGCCGGGATGGCGCCAGACTCATAGGGACAACAGAAGTGCGCTGAAATATCCGGAGAAATCTGGAGATCACGGGATCGAAACCCGTCCCGGGCATGTTACATATTCTGCAAGGGTCCGTCGGATGTGCAACAGCACAAAAGACGTGGAGACGTGGGTTAACGATACCTTTCGCGTCTCGCTCGCCTTTCTCGTTAAATTGGAAAGAGAACGCAAAGACACGAGGGCGCGGGTGACGCAAAGAACAAAAAAATCCCCTATGTGGTGATCATGTTGTATGAGCATCAGTCGCTGTGGGTTCATGGTCAGGTTGCCCATTACAGCATTTTACATAGTCCACTACTTCATCACACTCCCGCACCACCCCATATTTCCTATTAAAGAACGTAAGCACGTTCCCAACGTCTCTTGTGAGCAAAAATTCCGCGTCGGGGTGTACCGTCGTCACATATCCGGGCCAATCGATGATCTCAACGCCTTCCGGGCTTGCGAAGACGTTGTACTCGCTCAGATCCGCGTGGATAAATCCTACGGCGTATATTTTTCTGATTTGCTCGATTATCCCGTCCAGAAACCAGTCCGGATCGTCCACAGTTGTCTTTGAGAGTTCGCTTCCGTGTGCAACGGTCATCACGACCACGTGCCGATTGTAATCAATGATTCCTGGCACGCTGACCTTGTTCTGCAGCATGGCAAGCGCATCACGCTCACGCTCGGCTGCGCGCCTGGCTACGAATATCCAGTGATGCTCCCGTCCAATATCGCGCTGGCGTGCCACCTGCTTGAAGCTCGTGTATCCGGCGCGGTGGAACTTCAAAATCACAGGTTCGCAATCGTAGATTCCCTCATACACAACCGACTCCTTTCCGACGCCGATATTCTCCCCGATCGCTGAGAGCCCCCGCCGCGTCAGCCTTCCCAGCGCAAGTACGTCGTAGCCACTGAAATGTATCCGATAACCAGTGTAAGGCGTGGTGGTCCTCTTGATGAGCCCGAATTTGAGGAGCCTGTTGATGCGATATGTGACCTCACTTGTGGGCAGTCGCGAAAAAGAGGACAGTGTATCCGATAAAACCCACTGGTAATTCCGCATCCCGATCTCTATGCCAGTGAGTACGCGGAAATCGTTCTTTTCCAGTTTCTTAAAGATCGAGCTATCAAACATTGTGGTTAAGTGATGAAGCCAAGGTCCGGATTCGAACCGGAATAGAATCGCTCTGCAGGCGATCGCGTTGCCTCTCTGCCACCTTGGCGCGGGTTACTGCACTCGGAAATTGTGCAACGATTTCTTGGTGTGTTATGGTATATAAGATATATGCAATCCGTTGCGAGACCATTCTGATCTCTCCTGAGATCGGGTGTTTTGGGAAGAGTGCAGAGAAAAGATGATTGCGAACATAGGTTTCCGGTTATCGCTCCCCCTCCCAATCACCATCGCCACCATCACATCCATTGCACCCGACATCGCAGACATCGCATGCGGACCCGCGCTTGACTCCGCCCTCAGAATCCAGAACCCGCGTTGCATAAGCAAGCACTGTTGCGTTCGAGAGTGTTCCAGCAATCAAGATTGCGTCGAAGATCTCCTCCTTTGACAATCCAAGCTTCTCTGCGATGCGGATGTGCATTTTCAGGCAGTGATCGCACTTGATCGCAGCAGATACGCCAATTGAGATCAGTTCAATCGTCTGGGGGTCAAGACGTTTGAATTCCCGGATGATTGCGCTGTCATAGAGTATCTTCGGGACCAGGAGTTCGGGCGTATCCTTCAGGAACTGCAGGATGTACGGAACCTCGCCGTAGTACTTCTCAACGGCATCAAGCAGTTCATCCACAACATCATCAGGATCCCTCTTCATGATCCGCTGTATCTTCTCAATGTCCATCCGTACCCCTAAATTACAAAGCCGGTCACTGATTTTGGTAGTATTCTGATCAGCATATAATCCCTCACACCGGACGGTAACACCCGGGCAATCTCGCCAAGCTTCGGACCCTCTTCAAACTCTATATTCTCGATTGCCTCTTTGTACTGCGAATACGGAAGTTTTACACGAGCACCCATGAGTTGCAGCGTGATTGGCGCTGGAGAGAGTGATTTATTAATTTCCGGTATCTGCTCCTTGATCTCCTTCATGATGCGTGCCGGATGCGTGGTCAGCGGGTCCTTTGAGATCTCATGTCTCTGTTCATCGAGGATGGTACCCACAACCTCTGCCAGCTTATCGAGCGCGCCGATCTCACCTTCGTTCCTCAACCGGTGTGCAATCCTGCCGAGATGCCCGACATACGCCCTCGCATACGCAGGAGTCGTGCTGAGTTCGGGCGTGCCAGTGATGACACACGGAACCTCAATATCCTTGTACAGCACGTATTTCTCGTTCATCAGGCAGTCCTCGAAGTTTCCGAGCGTGAAGACAGCGAGATCGTGCTCGTCGGTCAATGCACGCTCCTTTGCTGAGATCTGCGCAATCCTTCGCCCAACCCCCCTCGCAAGCCCAATCAGCGTTGTGTTTGCGCCCTGTCTGCGCATATACTCTGCCACATCGCAGGCATGGTGTGGAAGGTGGTGGTATGATAGCGTCGGTGCGATCACGATTATGTCGGTTCCTGTGAGCGGTGCTCTCGTGATCTTGGCGCGGAGCTCCTTTGCCAGATCCTCGAGCATGGATACGTCTTCATGCGGGCAGAGCATCTGGATCATGACCTCAGTCTGCATGTAGTTTGTCTGGAGGACGTATCCGCCAAGGTCCTCGATCAACTCGATTACGAGATTGTGTTTGAAGACGCCGCCCTCGTACATGATCGGTTCAAGCATCTCCGGAAACCTCCATTTCACTGCCCTCTTTTAGTTCTGCCATCATCCCTTCCGCCCTCTTGATCCATTCCGGTTGTATGGCATCCTCTGACGCCACAAAGAGCATCTCTGAGCCGGTGGAGACGTGATGCCGCACACGGAAGCCCTCTGGCGTGATTCTGAGAAGGGCATCTGCGAGCCGTACCTCAATCTCCCTGCGCGGATCAGCAATGATCGTATCCGCAATCGATTTTGACGCCTCTGCCATCTCCTCGGTTGTAATTGTCATCGTCTTTTTGTCGGGCTGCTCGATATTCTCGTGCCCATACTCCATTCTGAGTCTGCCAAGCAACTGGGGTACGTATTCTTCGTTTGTCAGCTCCAGAATCACCTGCTTACTGCTCGGAGTTCCGGTTGTGACGTCTGCCACATCACTGACCCGAATTGGCGGAAGACCAGTCCTGATCAATGCGCAGAAGATAAAAAACGGTTCAGCCGGGTCGATTTCGACCCACAGACGTCCGAGAACTGTTGTTAGTTCCAGATCAGCAAGAACGTCACGGATTACTGAGTCGTAAGCCTCCGCGCCTGTCTCGTCCGGGGACTCAACTTTGAATACCTCGAGCGGTTTCATGAAATGTCACCACCTGCCATCACAATCACTCCTCGATGAAACCCGATGCAAGCAATGCAGATCCCACCGCGCCGATCAACTGTGCATGTGGCGGCACGATCACTTCTGCCTGTAGCAGTTCGTGCATCGCATGCGGCAGCCCCTCTATGAGCGATGTGCCCCCGACCATGATCACAGGCTCTCTCACCTCGACCTCCTGGAGTTGCTGCTCAAAAACCTGCTCCGCAACACTGTAGCACGCTGCTGCTGCAACATCCTCGTGGCGCGCCCCTTTCGATAGCGAGTTCACAAGACTCTGGATGCCGAAGACGATACAATAGCTGTTCATCGAGATTGCGGATGCGTCGCCTGCGAGCGCAAGCTTGCCGAGTTCGGTTATATCAACACCCAGACGCTTTGCGGTCATCTCAAGGAATCGTCCTGATGCGCCTGCGCAGATTCCACCCATCGTGAATATTCCGGGGATTCCGTCGTTCACCGATATTGCTTTGTTGTCCATTCCGCCGACGTCAATGACGGTTGCTGCCCCTTTCTGCCGGTCGGCAAGGTATACAGCGCCCTTTGAGTTCACGGTGATCTCCTCCTGGACCAGATCCGCATTGAACGCATCTCCCAGAAGGAATCTGCCATACCCTGTCACACCCAGCGCCTGAATCTCGTCCCTCTTGATTCCTGATTCCTGAAGCGCTGTTGCGAACGCCTCCTCCGCGCTCTTCACAACATCGGTAGAACTGACCCAGCCGAATCCGAGAACCTCATTATCTTTCATGACTACAGCCTTTGTGGTGGTCGATCCCGAGTCGATTCCTGCGGTGATGCCTGCCTGAGTCTCGCGTGCGAGCAGACTGCGCCTCTTAGCGATCGTTGTCAGTGCCTCCATCCTCGTGAGAAGCGTATCTGCAGTGGTTCGCTCGGTATATGAGTAACTGATCACAGGAAGCCCGGATTTCTCGTGGATGTACCTGCGAATCTCGTTTCGGACGAGCGCGCCCTCTGCACACCGGAAGCATGTTCCGATGAATACGGCGTCAGCGGTGGTGTGCCCCTCAACAACCGAGATTGCACGGGCGAGCATCAATTTAAGATCCGGACTCGTGACCTTCAGTCCGAATTTTGCCTCTGCTGCCTCCACCTCGTCAAGATCGATGTCCGGAAAGATGATCTTTGCTCCGACCCGCTCTGCGGCTGATTCAATCTCGCCCTGAATTCCGGTATACTCGGAACCACACGAGATCTGTGCGACCTCTATTTCGTTCATGCGTCCGCCTCCGTTGCACCCTCAAGACCTTTTAAGAATTCGGATATCCGGTATACGAAATTCTCTGCATCGGCATCCGATGTTGGATAATTCAGCTCGAGAATCGGGATTCGTTTTGCGCGTATCAGAAAACCCACGAGCTCGCTTGTGCGCTGGCAGCCCATGCATCCGAACCCGATCGGTGCGTCCTCGACGAGGATCGCTGCCTCTGCATCCTCGATCAGTGGATCCAGAAGCGACATGCGCCCGCGAACGCCTGCGGGAACCTCGACAGCAGCATACTTGAGCCCGCGTTTCGGGTCTTCAGGCGTGATGTTCAGGGGCGGAGAGTCGATCCCCGCCGTCGTGACTTTTTTTCTGATCTCCTGCATGATCGCAAGCGGCTTGTGACCGAAGCGTTCGACGAGATCATAGAGAATCAGACTGTTACTTGGATAAATGAAGATGCCTTTCATGTTCCGCCTCGCTGATGTGCTATGATGTGTAAGATATGATCGATTCCGGTATATGAATGTGTCTGAATGATGGCGATGGGAAAAGCGGTATGAATGCTAAAGTAGTTTGTGGTTGTTGGCTGTATCAATGGCGAAAGCGAGAGTGGACTGGTGGCAATCGCAGAAGGCGAGACAATATCTGATCAGCGCCATCGCCCAATTCAATGAGATTGCGGCTTGCAGAAGGAAATATGATGAAACCGGGTCTTGTGAATCGATTTTTGGAGTGTTGGACCTGTTATGTGGTGGATTTCGTGCACGCCATGAAGCAGACGAAGAATCGGACGATCTGTGGGCGTGCGGGGTTGTGGAGTGCTTGCTCGGCAACCCGTCGAACCGGCTTGCGGTTTACGGCACACTGATGCGGGGCAAATCGAATCACAGGGTAATTGAGGGAATTGCAGGGGAATGGGGCTGTGGGTTTGTGCACGGGCGTCTGGAGGAGCATTACGGGTTTCCGTTCTTTGTGCCGGATGCCAGCGGGGACGTAATTCCGGTTGACGTCTTGAGTTCTGCCGAACTTCCTGCCTCGTGGGAGCAGATCGATCGGTTCGAGGGAGTCTGGTACGATCGATGCCTGGTATCGGTGCACGATTCCGACGACGAGGTTATCTTCATCGCAAACACCTATTGCAAAGCGTCTTTTTCACAATTGCAAGCCTACTGATCAATTCCGGAACCGCGCGAACGCAGGGGGTATGGTAAAGAGGATATGGTAAAGAATCTCATTATGGTGGCACAATCCTGGGGTGATGAAAACTCCCCATATTCGGGTGAGTTCCACATCCCAAAACCTTGTCATTTTTGTTCCTTTTTTTGTCACCCCGTCCTCAATAGATAATCGATAAGCGGCGTGCTGAATACGGCGTGTTTCACAAATATAGATAGATGATCACTTTTTGTAAGATCTTTGCATCAAATACTGAACGAAACAAAAACGGGATCAGTTCAGTGTAGTGGTTTCATTAGTCCAATTATGAACCCCACCCATCAGTCTAATTCTTTCACGGTGCAAGAAAAACCAGTAGCAATCGGTTCAATCTAATTGGAAAGATGCTTTCGCTCCAGTACTAAAATGGAACAAAAATGGGACCGATTCAGTGCGGGGCATACACATCTTTTCATCACCCTAGCA
>DAOVGE010000067.1 GCA_030672605.1 Methanosarcinales archaeon | reverse complement strand
TTGAGTTGAATACCGCATATCACGGGGGACTCGAGGGTGCAACAGCAGCAGGGGGAATCTTCAACCTGCTCGATACAACGCCTGATGTCACCAATTCACCTAAAGCCGCATCAACGCCACCTGTTGCACAATCCATCCGCTTCGAGGATGTGACTTTTGGCTATGACGAGGGTAAGCGTCCGGCTCTTTCTGACCTCTCGTTTGAGGTCAATTCCGGCGAGACCGTGGCACTGGTCGGCAGGAGTGGTTCTGGCAAGACAACGGTCATAAACCTCCTACTCCGGTTCTGGGATCCACAGCACGGGAGAATCACCCTCGGCGGACAGGGTTTGCGAGATTATGCGCTCGATACGCTGCGTGCACAGATCTCGGTTGTAAGTCAGGATACATACCTCTTTCACGGAACAGTCGCTGATAACCTGCGCATCAGCAAGCCAGACGCAACTGAAGAAGAACTGGAGCGAGCGGCACGTCTGGCAAATGTCCATGACTTTGCAACAACACTGCCGCAGGGCTACAATACCATCGTCGGCGAACGCGGGACACGGCTCTCAGGCGGCGAGCGACAGCGTATAGCAATTGCCCGTGTGCTCCTGCGAGATGCTCCCATCCTGCTCCTGGACGAGGCAACGAGCAGTGTGGATGCTGAGAACGAGGCGATCATCCAGGAAGCACTCGACCGATTGAAACGAGGGCGGACAACGCTTGTCGTTGCACACCGGCTCTCAACGGTGAGAGGTGCCGATCGGATCGTCGTTCTTGACCGCGGGCGGATGGTTGAGTCGGGTCCACACAATGAACTGATCGGGGCGGGCGGCATATATGCGCAACTGGTCTCTGCACAGCGGGTCTCATGAGGTGTGATGATGTCAACAATAACAGTCGATGGTAAAACGTACAAAACAGACCTCGCAAAAACAAAACACACACTGATTAGGTTACTCAGGATGGTACGACCATGGTGGGGTGAGCTGACACTCACGTCGCTTGCAGCAATGCTCAACAGTGCGAGCACGATTGCGCTTGCCGCGGTCGGTGCATTGATCGTCGGGCTTGCAGCAGAAGGCACAAGTGTTCTTGAGTTACGACCATACCTGATCGCACTGGCAATTCTCACAGTTTTTAAGGCTGTGATGGCATGGGCTGAGTCATATATCTCCCACCGCATCGCTTATGCCATCCTTGCGATGATGCGTTCACGCGTCTTTGACGCGATCGAACCAGCAGCTCCAGCCTACATACTCAAACGACGCAGCGGCGATATTATCTCGATGGTGATGGCTGATGTCGAGACGGTCGAGCTTTATTTTGCGCACACACTGATGCCAACCCTCGTTGCGCTTGTCATGCCACTCACCGCACTGATCATACTCGGTTCACTCCACTGGATGCTGCCACTGGTGCTGCTGCCGTTTCTAGTTCTCGTCATCGGCACACCGATTACGATGCATCACATCGGCGATGCCATAGCAAACAGGCTCAGAATAGAGCTCGGGGAGACCAATGCGCACATGGTCGATAGCATCCAGGGCTTGCGTGAGATCGTTGTGTTCGGGCGAGGCGGATCCCGCCTTTCTGAGGTTGAAGAGAACAGCCGCGCTCTCGTAGCGACACAGAAGCGCAACAGCCGCTACCTTGGAAGCCTTGGCGGACTCACAGAGGGCTGCAGCATGCTCGGGTCACTCACCGTGCTCGTAGTGGGTGTTCTGATGGTGGGCAAAGGTATGCTGCCATCGCACCAACTCCCACTGATGCTCCTGATGGCATCGGCTGCCTTCGGACCTGTTATGAACATCGCCACGGTTGCCAAACAGGTTGCCATGATCATGGCATCGGCAGAGCGCGTATTTACAGTCCTTGATGAGCCAGCAGTCGTTCGGGAAACTCCGGATGCGGAGCCAATAGGTGCTGTCGAGCCGAGACTGACATTTGAGGATGTGACCTTCCGCTATCAGCCTGATGAGCCATCGGTTGTGCAGAGCGTCAGTTTCGATTGCAGCGCAGGCGAGAACGTGGCAGTGGTCGGTCCGAGCGGCTCAGGCAAGACCACGCTCGTCAATCTGCTGCTCAGGTTCTGGGACCCGCAGCATGGCAGGATCATGATCGGCGGGCGTGACATCCGCACGCTCTCATTTGCAGAGCTGCGCAACCTTGTATCTGTTGTCCAGCAGGATGCGTATATCTTCAACACAACAATTGGCGATAACATCCGCATCGGGAAGCCAGACGCCACCAACGCCGATATCGAGGATGCCGCACGAAAAGCATATATACATGACTTCATCGCATCACTGCCGGATGGCTACGACACGACGCTCGGTGAGCGCGGTGCAAAGCTATCAGGCGGCGAGCGCCAGCGCATCTCAATCGCACGTGCGCTCCTTAAGGATGCGCCGATTCTGATCCTGGATGAGGCAACCTCGAATCTGGACTCTGAGAACGAGCAGGCGATCCGGGACGGGATCGATAATCTGATGGAGGGCAGAACGACGCTTGTCATTGCGCACCGCCTCTCAACGATCGCAACTGCGGATAAGGTTGTTGTGCTGGACCACGGTCGTGTGGTCGAAGCAGGGACGCATGATGATTTGATGGGCGGAGAGGGCATGTACGCACGGATCATCAGGGTGCAGCGTGATGTGATTGCGTGAAGGGTACGTGGGGGTACTGAACCGTTGTTGGTGCAGCCATTGGGGCAATAAGAGCGTACGGAGTGCTCTCGCACCAGGGACTTTTTATTATCTCTTGGAAGTGGGTTTCGGAAAACCACAGAGCGCCAGAGGACACGGAGAAAAAAGCAACGCTCTGTGCCCGCCGCGTCCTCTGTGGTTAATCTTCTTTGCCATAATCCAATCAACCCAGAAGAAATTAAAAAGTGTCCTGCACCACTTGTCATTATGGTGATCAGATCACGCGCTGAACTGATAATTTGTTATATAGTTATACTTATCCAATCAAAAGTTTTAAGTACTGGGTGAATTATCTATCGGTACACGCGTCATGTAACATATATTTTGTGTATAATCACACAAAGTAAAAGTCTGCCATAAAGAGGAAATATGCGATGGGAATGAATACAACACTGGCTGAAATAACCTTATGTTTGCTGCTCTTTTGCTGTACACTGCCAGCCGCAGCATCCAACTATACACTCGGAATCTTCGGAAACGCAAACGAGGACGAGACGAGTCACATCCGAAACGGATGAGTTATACTATGAAACAAGAAGAAAGTTCTACAGTAACCGCGGACGAGATCAGGGAGCAGTACAAGAAGTTTGTCGGAAGGAAGATTCTCTTCATCTTCCTCTTCACAGCCCTGATCGTCGGAATAACTGGAGTCTCCACATCGCTCGGGTCGGCAGACCTCTCGGTCTGGGACGCTTATTCATCGATACTCAGAAAACCGTTCCCGGATATGTTCGAGTCAAAATATATATTCACATTGGACAATGTTCAGGGAAGCGATAGCGAGAAACTCAAACAATACCTCGTAGCTGAATACGGTATCGGCTGGGTGCAAAGTGCGGAGATCGTCAAAACCGAGGACGGTACAATCACTATTACAGGTGTTGGCGACAACAAAGTTGAAATCACGCGTGATTACCGGGATGCCGAGAAGATGGCCGTAAAAATCAGCGGCGATATAGATTCGGCTCACAGAGTCAAGGATTTCAAGGTCAAAGAGGTGAACGGCGAGCTTCGCATATACGAGGCAACATGGCTTGCAGATGTGTGCGTCTGGAACCTCAGGCTCCCCAGAATCTTCCTCGGGATCCTCGCAGGCATCGGTCTTGGACTTGCAGGTGCGGTGATGCAGGCGATACTCAGAAATCCGCTTGCAAGCCCGTACACGCTCGGAATCTCGTCAGGCGCAGGATTCGGCGCATCGCTTGCGATTCTCGCGGGTGCGGGAATCGTTGGCGGGAAGTACTTAATCATCGGAAATGCATTCGTATTCGCGCTGCTGGTCTCGTTCATCATCCTCGGGTTATCGAGCCGCAAAGGAGCAACGCCTGAGACCATGATTCTCGCAGGTATTGCGATGATGTACCTCTTCGGCGCGATGACAACGATTCTTCAGTACTTTGGCGAGGCAGAGGCGGTCAAGGAAGCTGTCTTCTGGATGGTCGGCGACCTCAACCGGTCATCATGGCCCGTTGTTACGATCATACTTGGCGTGCTCCTGTGCTGCGCCCCGCTCCTCATGATGAGGTCGTGGGACTTAAACGTGATGGGGGCAGGAGATGAGACCGCGAAGAGTCTCGGGGTGAATGTGAAGCGCACCCGAATCATTGCCATGGTGGTCTCGACGCTGCTCGTTGCAACCATCGTCTGCTTCACAGGCACAATCGGGTTCATCGGGCTCGTTGCCCCTCACATGACACGCCTTGCAATCGGGGGCGACAACGGGTACGTGCTCCCGGTTTCAGGTCTACTCGGTGCGGTGATTCTCATCAGCGCAGACCTTGTGGCAAGAAGGATCATAGCCCCTGTAATCCTCCCTGTCGGGGCAGTTACGGCATTTATGGGGGCTCCGCTCTTCCTATACCTGATA
>DAOVGE010000029.1 GCA_030672605.1 Methanosarcinales archaeon | reverse complement strand
GCTAGATTGCACATTCTGCTAAGAAGCTACGAAGCAATTTTCACATGTTTTCTGTGTTAATCTTGTGTAATATCGTGGTGTTATGTGCGTATATAACCACAATATTTTTTAAGTACTTCGAATTGAATAACAACCCCCCCCCCTCACATCCTCTATCCAGTCAGCAATGACTGCAGAAGCGGTGCGGCTTGAGCCGTTCCACTGATCACAACCCTAAATATGCACGGACACGAATCTCTGACACAGCATGGAAACCAACACATCTGCCCGGTGGGAGAAGTTTTTCAATCGATATTATCTCGGAGACATCCTTGCCCTGGCGAACGAATATCCTGAGAAACGCAGTCTGTACGTCGATTTTGTGAACATCGAAAAATTTGATCCGGATATGGCAGAGGAGCTTCTGGAGCACCCGAACAGAGTTTTCGAAGTTGCGGAGGGTGCGCTCAGGAATTTTGCCCTGCCCATCGACAAAACGCTCTCCAGCGCGCATCTGCGGGTCATGAACCTCCCGCAGAAGGTTTCGATACGTGACCTGCGCAGCGTACACATCTCGAAGCTGATCGCAATTGAGGGGCTCGTGCGCATGGCAACCGAGGTGCGTCCGAAACTGCTTGTTGCGGCATTCGAATGCAACGGATGCCATGAAACCATGTATATAACCCAGGCAGACGGGAGGTTTGTTGAGCCTTATATGTGCAAGAATGACGAGTGTGGGAGAAAGGGACCCTTCAAGATCAAACTCACGGATTCAGAGTTCGTGGATGCTCAGAAACTGCGTGTTCAGGAATCTCCCGAGGACTTGCGCGGGGGCGAGCAGCCGCAGACGCTCGACATCAACACCGAGGACGATCTTGCCGGAATCGTCTCGCCCGGCGATCACGTGGTCCTGACCGGAGTTCTGCGGTCGTATCAGCGGGTTACGCGTGAAGGGAAGAGCACGTTCTTCGATATCATACTCGACTCGGTCGCAATCGAGACGCCGGACAAGGAGTTCACAGAGATCGAGATCACAGCGGAAGAGGAAGAGGCGATCATCGAACTGAGCAAAGACCCAAAAATCTACGAAAATGTTGTTAAATCGATTGCACCGTCCATATATGGTTATGCCGAGGTGAAGGAGGCACTCGCGCTCCAGTTGATGAGTGGCGTTCCAAAGAACCTCCCGGACGGCGCAAGGATACGCGGGGATGTGCATGTGCTTCTGGTCGGTGACCCCGGGATTGCCAAGTCGCAACTGCTGCGATACATCGTTAAACTGGCTCCGCGTGGGATCTACACGAGTGGTAGGAGTTCTTCGGCAGCGGGGTTAACTGCCGCAGCCGTTCGCGACGAATTCGGCGATGGTAGGTGGACGCTTGAGGCTGGAGCGCTTGTTCTAGCTGATCAGGGGATTGCAGCGGTCGATGAGATGGATAAGATGCGTTCGGAGGACAGGAGTGCGATTCACGAGGCAATGGAGCAGCAGACGATCAGTATAGCCAAAGCAGGCATCATGGCGACGCTAAAATCAAGATGCTCGCTTCTTGGTGCTGCAAATCCAAAATACGGAAGATTCGATCCGTACGAGGGGATCGCCCAGCAGATCAAGATGGCTCCAGCCCTCCTCTCAAGATTTGACCTGATCTTTGTTCTCAAGGACGAGCCCGACGTGGGCAGGGATTCCGCGATTGCATCCCACATCCTCGGCGCACACCATGCAGGCGAGTTGCACGCTCACCGAATCAATGTTCCGGGCAGCGAGATCACACAGTCTGAGGTTGCGGATGCGATGGAGGTCGTTACTCCGGAGATCGATCCGGATTTGCTCAGAAAATACGTGGCTTATGCAAAGAGGAAGGTATATCCGATCTTAAACGACGACGCACGAGATCGTCTAATCGGTTTCTATCTCGGGCTCAGAAAACAGGGCGAAGACAGGGATTCGCCTGTGCCGGTCACCGCAAGGCAGCTCGAGGCGCTGGTGCGGTTGTGCGAGGCGAGCGCAAGGATACGGCTCTGTGAGGGGATCACAATCGATGACTCGGAACGTGTGATCAAGATCGTTGAGAGCTGTCTGCGGCAGGTCGCTTACGATGCCGAGACCGGCATGTTCGATGCCGACATCATAACAACCGGCGTCAGCAAGAGCCAGCGCGACAAGATCAAGGTTTTGCGCAACATCATACGCGACCTCGAGGCAGAGCACAGCGGCATGGCTCCGAAGGAAGACGTCTATACGAGGGCTGAGGCGGAAGGGTTCGACAAGGCGTATGTCGAGGATGTGCTCGGACGGCTCAAGACGCAGGGGGAGTTGTACGAACCCACACCAGAGTATGTCAGGCTGACGTGATCGCATGATTGGCTCTATTGATCCATTCGGTTCGGCTGGACACGGTCTAATTCAGTGATTTTACCGATTTTGGGATACGTCATTCGCCTATTAGTGCAACTCAACTTCGGAACCCCAAAAAACAGCCGCAGCCGTTCGATTATCTCCCTTTGACCGCGTCACTTTCAGGAAATCAATGAACATTGCGGCGTCAGACGTATTTCCGGGATGCGCACTGACGAAAAAAGGTATCTGCGACCGTTTTCATCGCATAGAGATCACCCAAAGAAGACAGCCCGCTCCGACAGATGTACCGGCAGATTGATCCGGCGGTACGGCATGCCCGCGGTCTCAGACGAGATCCGGCAACTGAGCTCATGAGCAGTCTCTTCCACCTTCACCTTATCAGAGCGGACGGTTACGCTGAGAACGCCGCTCTCAAGTTCTTTATCGCCGATTAGGACTGTGTATGGCACCCATTCTCTGCCAGCGGCGCGTACTCTCTTCCCGACGGTCTCCTCGCGGTCATCGATATCGACCCGGATTCCGTCAAGCGCACGTGCGATCTCCTCTGCATACTCGAGGTGCCGCTCCGCGACCGGTATCAGCCGGACCTGTGTCGGGGCGAGCCACGTCGGAAGCGATGGCACGTCCCCCTCTAATGATTTGAGATGCGCTCTCTCGAGCAGTGCGTAGATGCATCGCTCAATCGCCCCGCTCGGCGAGCAGTGAAGAATCGTCGGACGATTTTCGCCCCCATTCCGGTCGATATACTTGATATCGTAACGATCCGCATTCTCCACATCGATTTGAACCGTTGAAAGTGCGCTTGCCTTATTCATCGCATCGATGTAGTTGAATTCAAACTTGAGCACGAAGTAAAAGAACCTTGAATCCCAGAGTTCGATTAACACAGGTTTGCCGACGATATCAACAAGTTCTTTGACAAAATCCCGGTTCTCCTCATAAAAATCGCGTGTGAACCGGATGGCAACCTCGTAATCATCCTCCAAGCCAACATCCGCAAGCATGCGCATGCACATCACATACTGCTCCTTGAATTCTGCGATCGCACCGGACATATCGCTGCACAATGTGTGCATATCAGGCATCGTGAACGCACGCAGACGCCGGAGACCCACCAGTTCACCGTGCTGCTCCCTCCTGAAGCTATATCTGGTCATCTCAACCATCTTCAGGGGGAGGTTTCTATGCGAGATCGTCATGTCTTGATTCATCAGAAACTGCCCGAAACATGCCGCAAAACGCAGAAAGAATGATCTCTTGTCTGAT
>DAOVGE010000148.1 GCA_030672605.1 Methanosarcinales archaeon | reverse complement strand
CATTATATTTTCAACTGACCGGAAGAACTCTGCAAAACCGATATCGAGCGGCGGAATAGATTGTTAATCTGATATAGCTCGGGTTCACTGTCACGAAAAGATTCCAGAGAGCCAACATTTCATAGATGAATCCTGCCTGTGTGGCGTTAAGCACTTAGGGATCACTAATAAACGGATTTCACGAATGTTACACCAGAATAAATCCGTGATTGCGATAGCATCGCCGAAGGCATAAAAACTGCCAGAGATATGCCAAATTCTCGATAAACTCCTCGAAACTAGTGTCGTGTCAACTTTCAAGTGTCGGATAAAGCCGAGACAACTTTATCCAGACATCGTTGACGGGTGGCACGACATGTTCACTCAGTTTAGCCCTAATCGGTTGATTCTGAATAATGCGTGTTCTGTACCTTGCGCCATTATAGGGTTGACGCGACAATAGGGTGCATTCCTTGAGCAATTGTCATGATCCACGCATCCATGAAAAGAGTGAATCCACCGTATCCTCATGCCCACAGCATCCCCCTCTGATGAATGCCACATCTCTCACAGTTCACTTCCGGAACCCTGCAATGCAGCAACGCCTTGCACTGGAATAGGCTAAGACGCCCCCACACTTCTCGTTAGTGCCATTGAGCAAAACATTCGGAATTGTTGCGTATCGGAGACTCGAACCTACTTCCCCCGCGCAACACCGCACATCTCCCTGAGCGTCGCGCCGAACTCGGATTCCACGATATGGTTGACCCCGAGCGTCTTCGGGTGCAGGTCGATCTCGACGACAACCGCTGCATGCCCCATCTCCTTTAATGGGAGCACCTGCCTGGGACCGTTTGTCACCGACAGGACCTCTATTCCGGGCATGGACTCCATGGGCACCGCATGTGGAACGCCGGATATGACTGCAAAATCAAAATCAGAGTATTTGCTTTCGATAATCTCGCCTGCGGTCTTTCCTGCGATCGGGTACTCGTCCAGTCCGCCGATCATCTCGTGTATCTGTACCCCTGACTTGCCAAGGTCCCGGAGGATGTCTACCGCATACTGCTGCACCCTTGGAAGGCCTACGTCTGTTCTGAGGTTTGCGAGGTTCACGATCCTCGAATCCGAACCGATGTGCGCTGCGCATTTGTTTATTGCGAGAAGAATGTCAGAAAACATGTATGCAGTCTCCTTCTTCGCATTCATTATGTTTATGCAGTCTTTTCCGTCTTCCAGCAGTTTTATGATCTGTTCAGAAACCCGGTACTTGAGATCGCCCCGCGATGGCTCAAGATACTCCTTGCTCGCAGCGCCGTGCCTCTGCTCGAGCAGTGTCGCTTCTTCCAAGAGCGCTTTCTGCCGCTCAAACTCATGATCATCGATGATCCCGACGTCCCGTGCCGATTCAAGGGTCACGATCACGCCGTGGGTGTTCTCGTGATATCCTGCATGCATCTCGACCACGATCACCGGAACATCGAGATTGGCATCCGCAACCGCCTGATGGAGGTCCTCGCCTATGATCATGCTGGCACACGTCCCGACAACTCCAATTCTCTTCGGATGCCAGAGCTCGGTCACTTTCTCAAGCAGTGTCGTAAGCAGCTCGCGCCCGCCAAAGACGAAATCGGTCTCATCCATCGCTGTTGTGACCACTCGCAGGTCATCCTCCTCGAGCAGGCGGGCGTGCTTGAACGAGCATCCCGGAGGTCCGTGCAAGATCGCAACGTCTGCGTCGAGATCGCGCAACGTGTAGAGCGCCGCAACGATCGCGCTCGGACGCGGGTGCATTATCTTGATGTCAGCCATTATGTGACTTGTTGCTGGTGCTGGTATTAATATTTGCTATCTGTCCGGGCGCGGGGAATTATGATCTGATACTTGAGACCATAGTTATCGCTGAGATGTGTGTAAAGGCGGGCTGGGTGCACAGCACTGCGAAAGACGTGTACTCAGCAACCGGCATAAACTGTGATTTTTAGGGGCAGGTGTTGATTTAGCGCATCTGTGCATATATGGAATGCACGATTCTCGTGGGGGCTGTTTCGCAACAAACGTTAAGATCGAGTCACAACCGTCACCGCTGCTTCTTCTTCCCGCGCCCCTGTCCCCCCCGCCGCTCGAGATGCACGATATAAATATCAGGTCTCGGCATCTTCCCGTGTGTGCGGGCAAACTCAGGGTAGCAGCGATCGCAGAGCACGCGCCAGTTGATCGCGGCAACAACAGAACTTCCCGGAACGAGCCTTGCGAATATGAAACTCGGCGGAATCTCAAGACGCGATGCGACCTCTTTGAAATGTGCAAGCATCTGCTCCTCGAATATCTCGATATCGTCCAGTTCGAGTCCGCGGATGTTTGCAGTGATCCCGTTGCATCCACAGGGCAGCGCGAAAGCGTCCAGTTCGGTCACCATAACGGGTCTTGCCAGAAGCGTCCTCAGGTTGTTTTCGATATCACTTCTTGTCTGTAGTAGTTTCTCTGTAATCATGCGTGCACCGCCGTCTTGCCGGTTATTCTATTAGTCACTCTGCCCGTACCTACAATCTCGCCCCACCCGACAAGCGTCTCGCTCTCTGTGCCGCCTCCTGAGTATACCTTGACCGTATTCTCTGTAAGCTCCCTGCAGAAGCCGCAGTCAACACAGACCGTCCCACAGGTCTTCCACTGGTCGATTGCGCCGTCAAGATCCCTGTTTGAGATGTAATAGAGATCTTTTAAGTCTTTCGGGCAGTCGAGCAGGTCCATCAGGTTACCATCGTACGATTCGTTGGTGTACGCTTCGACGCAGTTTAAGATCCAGTTGGTGTAGTGGGTCCTGCCGCCGATCTTGAAGACATCGGTGATTCCGGCGTACTCATGGATGTCCTCGGGTCTGATCCATGGCGATGTGATGATCAGTCTTGGATTCTTGATCCTTGAGAGTATACATCGCTCATAATAATAGTCATCGAGTACATTTGGGCGCGGGTGCGGACCGAATGCGTGTGAGAAGAAGTTGAAGTGCGCATACCTAAACGGACACTGATACAGGCAGCCCTCGTTCACGAGCAGTTTTATTTCGCAGTCCACGGAATCGCGGATCGCATTCAAGACATCGAAATGCCGGTGCACGTCAGGATCAACCACAATCGACGATGCGCCAAGATCCTCGTAGAAGATGGCTTTCTCCGGAGAATTCACAAACGAGAGCACCGATACGACCGGTTGCATCTCAAAATCCTTTGCGATCACCTCAACTAAGTACGGGTCTGCCACAACCGTGGTATCGACCCCGCAGCTATCGAGTTCCCTGAGATAACGGTAGATGAGATTGAAGCCCTCCGGTGTCAGGTGCCGCCCACCCATACATGAACTGTTGAGTACAATCTCCATCTTAACGCCGTTTTTGTGAGCGTACTCGGTCTGCGCCCTGATGTCATCGATCTCAGGGGCGGCGAGGTTGCTCCTGCCTGTGCCCACAAAGTCGGGCGAGCCTGCCATGAATACTGAGTAGATGTCCTTTTTCGCCTCCGATACGAGTTTCTTCAGTCCGTCAAAGTGTCCCGGATGTGGTACGTACAGTTTTTTTTTCATGGGTCTCATATCACCTACAATTTTTATTGCATTTAAAACTTGTTTTATCATGGCGTACACGAGCGTTGCCGAAGGGTGAAGTGTTGGAAGCTTGCAAGGGTCTCTAAACAAATGCGATTTATCGATCACCGCAGGATCTTATTCATAATATTTGTAAACCGCGTTTTACTAATCGGATGATGTGCAATCGCTTTTCCCTCGTATATTATACAGAATGTTCCAAACGCGCATGGGCTGCTCTGGGCTTCCTCGCAATTTTTCAGATCGATTATATCTGGTTTTATGCCATACATCTTCTCCGCAGTCTCACTTATTTCCCTAACATTCTTTACTGAGTAAGGACATTGGTCTGCCCTGATTATCGTCAAACCTTCGCCGTATTGACTTAGTCTTTCATCCCAATCTCCTTTGAATTTGGGCGTGGGTGCGTTTTTGTCAAACTTTTTCACAAGCAACTCAAAATCAGGTGGTGCTGTATCGACAACCTCGAAACCGTTCTTCACAAACAAGTCTTTACCCGCCATAAATGCACCTTTACGAGTTACCACGGCAACTCCATACGTATTTTCCTCTTTGGCGTCTTTTAAACATTCATCCAGTAAAAGCGAACCATAACCTTTCCCTTTATATGCGCGTTTAGAACCGACAAAGATACAGTGAATGAATATATAGCCGCTTGCTTCAACCGGTCTCCAGCAATATTCGCC
>DAOVGE010000088.1 GCA_030672605.1 Methanosarcinales archaeon | reverse complement strand
CAGAGGTTACCGCAAAGACGTGGCAGATATGCAATTCCTTTGTCAACCGGATAAACAGATTGAAGAGTTCGAAGATCAGATGCGTGTTGATCCCGACATCACCGATCTTTTGCAGTTCGTCCACAATCAACACGGGAACCTTGTTCTCTGCTATCTCGGTAAAATAATCCTCTAAAAACTCGAAAACATCTTCATAAGTCTTTTCTCTAAAAAATAAGTCCAGAACATCTTCAGTTATGGGAATCCCAGTAAATTTTAAACTTTTTAGCGATACTTCCGATATCTTCTTCAAAGTCTCTTTATAGTCCCGCGTCTCCCGCTCCAACTTGAACAATGCCCGAACAAAATCATCATAATTCGATATGAATTTCCCTCTGAGGTTTATGTAAAAAAACAACATACTCCTCTGGCAGTTGCCCGATCAGATGAGTGATCAACGTGGTCTTTCCGGAGTTTATCGGTCCGTAGACGAACGTGAGTAGGGATGGTTCGGAATCCAGAATATCCCGGATCTCTTCCATCTCCCGCTCTCTATCATAAAATCCAATTCTTTTCATGCTCTTTCATCGCGTCCGCTCGGTCATAATTCTATCGCCCCACCCACCGCCTGCAATATCATTAGAGCGCATGGGCGAGGTGACACGGTGGTCGCCGCTGACATCAGCGTGCGTCCATGCGTCCATGCGTTGCACGAGGCGGAACCGCTGGCTGCGAGTTGGAATGTGGGGCGAAGTGTGACATTGCCGAATGCAAGCGCGATTGCGGCGTCTGCGGCGGCGATCTGGATGTCGCGGTCGAGATCTGCCTGAATTACGCTGCAGGGGAGTTGCCGCCCCCGCACTCTCGCATCAAGGCATTCGCTCCGCGTAGTCGTCACCGAAAAATAACATATTGAAATTTCATAGTTCTGATGCTTTCGGTGGTCGCTAACGGTAGCTCCCTCGCGTATGTGAAAAACGCGGGCGTATCTCTCTCAACTTTGCGTCTTTGCACCTTTGCGACCTTGCGTTAGATCAGTGGAACGAGAAAGACGGGGGTGACGCAAGGGCGCAAAGATTGGAAACCACAGAATCCATCAGAATCAGGAAATTTCAACTTTCTTCATGTGCATAACTGTCCGCTATCAAGCTTTTTATAGGGGGGTCTACCTGCCAAAAATGCTACTTTATTTTTCTGCAAGCCCTTAGCGTATGTGTTTAGCTGAGGTGAAAAAACCACGATATTTCACGAGAGTAACACAAGAAGATGGTAGTCTTTCTCGTGGAAATTTGTGTAATCTTGTGGTTAGCTAAACACGTACCTTTTAGCCACAGATTAACACTGATTCCACTGATTTTATTCTCAAGTTGTCAGGCATGTACTGTAATCTCGTGGTGGTATATGCTGATATCCGCACAATATTGAATAAGTACGATTCGAATTTATTTCCTGCCGCGCACGATCTGAAGCGTCTTCATCCAGTGAATATCCAGTTCAACCGAATCGAAGCCGGAATCCCGCACAATCGAAGACAGATCTCGCTTGATGAAGTCTCTTGCAGTCACCCCTTCCACGAGCATCCAGACGTTAAACAGTGACCTGACCAGCGCACCCGTGGGGCGCAGATAATCGAGAACAACGATTATGCCCCCCGCTTTAAGCACTCTGCGCATCTCGCGAAGTACGTTCATGCGCACCGGATGCGGCATCTCGTGCAAGCCGAATGTTATGCATGCGCAATCGAAATATTCATCAGGATACGGGATCTCTTCGGCATTCGCAAGAGAGAAGCTCATGTTGCCACGTCTCTTCTTTTCCGCCCTCTTCAGCATGTTTTCAGCAAGATCGATTCCGATCACCTCTCCGCCACCCCCAACCTCCTCTGCGATCATCGCGCAGAGTGTGCCAGTTCCGCAGCAGACGTCCAGAACCTTCTGGTGTGGTTTCAGTTCCATTTTTTCGATTGTAAGCATTCTCAGGCTTCGCTCTCCCCCAAAAAATGAAGAGAGGGATCTAACAAGGGGATCGTACACGGACGCAATCCTGTTGCAGTCCTCTCGATAGTGATCCGGTTTTTTTTTTGTGTTTAATTCTGACATGATACGGGTGGTTAAATGTGACAAAACAATTTAAATATAAAGAAGTATGAGTGGTAAAGGTAAGTACTTAATAGTACTAATACGAGAGGGATGGCAATGGTAAGAATATTTGCGAAGAATTTGTCAAAGAAGAATGTTATGAGCAGTGATGGGTCTGCGCTCGGCGTGCTGTACAACATCGTGATGAACATCCACAGCGGCGAACTGATCAATCTCGTGGTGAAGCCGGATCTGTCTGTGGACAAGTCCCTGTACCAGTTAGAAGGGAATTACATGTTAATCCCGTTCGGCGCTGTCCGTGCAGTCAAGGACTTCATCGTCGTGGACAAGAATGAAGCCATGATGAGATAATTTTGACGATGACGCACACTGATACCCTGAAAACGATAAAAAAACTGATACTGCTTACTTTTGTGTTTCTTACGGTCTCGTTTATCGTATTTGGGTCTCTTGTTCTGTTGGTCGTTCTCAAGTTGAATCAGGTGAGCGCGCACGCCTTCAGCGAATCTCTCGATGAGATGGGTTTGGGCGTAATCGTTCTGGTATGGGCGATGGTCGTCGGCTATGCGGTCACGTACGCAGTTGCGCCCACGGTTATAAGCAAGATCTTTTACACGGATGTCGAACTCCGAGAGGAGTCTTTAGATCGAAAGACCCAGATGGCGCAACTCAAAGAGCACATAGGCACACTCGTAACAGTCATGAATCAGTGCTCGGATGCTGCAAACCTCTGCAACGAAGCCTCAAGAGAGTGCGGCGTCTCTGCAAACGAGAGCAGGACTGCAACCGGCAAACTGGAGGATGAGATTCGCGGACTACGTCAGGCAAGTGGCAAGGCGTACGAGGTCGTTGGTATGCTCGACGAGGAGAATAAAGTCCTTGCTGCGAAGGTCGGAGAACTGAGCGCGTACACAACGTCGCTTGATACAGCCCTTGATAATCTGGAGACTAGCCGTGAGAGGGTGCTCGAAGAAGCGCTGCAGCCGATGAAGAACAGCCTTCTCGCACTGAGAAAGGAGAATGTGCAGCTGCACAGAACCGCATCAGAGATGATCAAATCGCTGGAGGAGGGCGATGAGGACCTGCACGAGTTCCTGCTTGAAGTGGTGCGCGGCATCTCGACATCGTATCGCAGTCATGCGGACAAAAAGCGGATAACGTGAGTGCGTAATCTGCGCAATAGCCCAACTTGTGTATGGCAGATCGCACGTAACATGTACCACGCGCCACATAACACATAACCTCGATGCGCCCAGATCAATTAACATGGCATTATGCGAGAGATGTAGCGGCAAAGGGGAAATCATAGTCGAAGAGAAGAAATGCGCCGCATGCAAGGGAACCGGTAAGGCAAAATCGATCAATCTGGGTGAATTGTCTGAGGAACAGCTGAGCCGCGCTCTTGATGGCTCCTGCCCGGTATGCGGGGGCACAGGAGTCGTCAAAATAATAGAAAAATGCCCGGAATGCGGCGGTAGTGGCGAGATTACGGGTCACGTGGATACGCCGTCCGTGAATCTTCTGAGCGATCTTTGCGATCTGCAGGATCTTGTTGTGGGCGATCTCTACGAAGGGACGGTCAATGGGGTTACTGACTTCGGGGCATTCATCGATCTGAACAAGAAGATGCGCGGATTGATTCGTTCGAACAATCTCGGTTCTGATGTTGCTGTTGGAGATACTGTGCATGTGCAGGTACAGAATGTAAAACCGAACGGAAACATAGAATTGATTCCGAAAAAACTGAAAGAGTACCAGATTGTTGAAATAGAGAAACATTTTCCGGAATATCGAAGTTCTGATCTCTTGAAACATGTTGGTAAGACTGTATCCATTGCCGGAAAGGTTATCCACGTAAAGCAGACCGCAGGACCAACGATATTTACTGTGCTCGATGAATCCGGCACAGTTATGTGCGCTGCATTCGAGCGTGCCGGAGAGCGAGCATATCCCGAGGTTGATTCCGGTACCATCGTGAGAGTGGTCGGCGAGGCGTCGATGAGAAATCAGGATATCCAGATCGAGGTTGCCGAGATGAAGGGGCTTTTTGGAAGCGACGCAGCCGGGATTTGCGACCGCATCGAGCGTGCGCTTGATACGCTCGCCGAGCCGCAAGATGTCGATTTCTTAATCGAGAGCGAGGTTACGACATTACTCAAGGAGGGTATGCGCGCTGTTGCAAAGCGGATCAGAAGGGCGATATTCTCATCCCAGCCGATTGTTCTCAGGCACCATGCGGACGCCGACGGGATGACCGCGGGAATCGCAATTGAAAGGGCGATTCTTCCGTTGATACGGGAAGTCGGCGGAACCGACGCAGAGTACTACTTCTACAGACGGTCGCCCTCAAAGGCGCCGTTTTACGAGATGATGGACATCGTCAGGGACATTACCTTCGCGCTCGGAGATCAGGCGCGGCACGGGCAGGACCTGCCCCTGATAATCCTTGTTGACAACGGATCAACCGAGGAGGATGTGCCAGCGTTCAGATACACCCAGGTGTATGGGATCGATGTTCTCGTGGTCGATCACCACCACCCGGACGAGGTTGTTGACCAGTATCTCTGCGAGCATGTGAATCCGTACCACGTGGGCGGCGACTTCGGGGTCACGGCAGGGATGGTCTGCTTCGAGGTCGCACGCATGATCAATCCGGACGTAACAGACGAGATAAAGCATCTTCCCGCAGTCTCTGCAATCGGCGACCGATCAGAGGCGGCTGAGGCATCCCGATACATCGACCTCGTATCAGACCGCTACACCGCAGCCGAACTCTCGGATATCGCACTCGCACTCGATTATGCGGCATTCTGGCTCAAATTCCAGGATGGACGCGGTCTCTTAAACGACATTCTCAACTTCGGAAAACTCGACCGTCATCGAAAACTCGTGAAACTGCTCTGCGACCAGGCAAAGAGCATGATCGAGGATCAGTTGAGAGTGTGTATGCCAAACGTGCGCACGCAGAGACTGCCGAATGGGGTGTCACTGAACGTGATTGACCTTGAGCACTTTGCACACAAGTTCACATTCCCGCCACCGGGCAAGACCTCTGGCGAGATTCATGACCGGATATGCCAGAAAACGGACGACCCCGTGGTGACACTCGGGTACGGTCCCGACTTCGCTGTGATCAGATCGCGTGGGGCTGGCATGAACATCCCGCAGATGGTCAGGGAACTGCACGACGAACTGGTCGGGGCGGGTGTCAGCGGCGGCGGGCATCTCGTCGTTGGCAGCATCAAGTTCGTGGAGGGGATGAGAACAGAGGTTCTGCAGCGGCTGGCTGAGATGATCGGGAAGCTGGAGACTGATGGGTGAGGTCAATTTCGGTAGTTTTGCAACCCCGGTTTCCCCATGGAAGTTGTCAGAAGATGTTGTTATACCGTACCAGGGCTTGCAGAAAAATAAAGTATAGCATTTTTGGCAGGTAGACCCTGGGGTGATGAAAAGATGTGTATGCCCCAAACTGAATCGGTCCC
>DAOVGE010000019.1 GCA_030672605.1 Methanosarcinales archaeon | reverse complement strand
TCAGCACGCCGCTTATCGATTATCTATTGAGGACGGGGTGACAAAAAAAGGAACAAAAATGACAAGGTTTTGGGATGTGGAACTCACCCGAATATGGGGAGTTTTCATCACCCCAGGCTACTGCTATCGACCACAGAAAACAGCAGAAATAGGAAATTTCAATATGTTATTTTTCGGTGACGACTTACGTTGTACCGCACACCGCCACAAAATGATCTTCGCAATCAGAACCGCCCTGACCGCATTATGGAAAAAACCAGCCACATACCAAAAACGCCCGCGATCACAAACCCGATTATGCCAAGCACCGGAACCCCGCATACAAATGGTTTCATGCCGGATTGTATGATCAGCGCAGAAGCGATGATGAGCGCAGAGATGACCATGCTCGACGAGATTCGGTTGCTCATAATGTCAAGTTCGGAGACGATGTGATCGAGCCCGTGATGCTCAAACTCGAGGCGCAGCGTTCCTTTCTCCGCACGCAGGAGAATCTGGTCTATCCGGTGAGGGAATCTACGCACAAGCCGTCCAAACCCCGGAATCATCCGCACCCACTCCTGTATTATGCGCGTTGGACGCATGCGCTCCGATACCAGCTCCCGTATAAACGGCTTCGCCAGATCCTGAAGGTTGTAATCCTGATCAAGTTGTGAACAGACCTCCTCTTCGATCATCAACGCCTTTGAGAGGAGAACAAGGTTTGATGGAACATTTCCATGGTATTTCAATATCATATCAATCATTTCACGCAGCATCACACCAGTGTTCACGTATCTGAGTGATTTCCCGTAATATTTATGGATCATATTCGATATCTCAAACCTGAATTGCGGAAGGTCGATCTCATCATAGTTGATTGCGCCGGTATGCGCAAGCACATCAATCACGGTGTCGGAATCATTCTCAGAGATTGCGATGAAAAAATCCACAAGATCGTCCCTGGTCGTTCGATCGAGATGTCCAACCATCCCGAAATCGATGAATGCCACAACATTGCCATCTCTGGCAAGCACGTTTCCAGGATGCGGATCTCCGTGAAACATTCCATGTATAAATATCTGTTTCAGAAACGAGCGCGCAAAATTGCGGGAGATTGTTTTACGATCCATGCCCGCCGCATCAATCGCATCGAGATCAGAGATCTTGATTCCATCGATGAACTCCATTGTAAGTACCTGCCACCTGGTATAGTCCCAGTAAACCTCCGGGATGTACACAGTGGCATCCTCGCTGAAGTTTTCTCGAAACTCGTCCGCATTCTGCGCTTCGAGCGTGTAGTCGAGTTCTGCGTGTATGATCCGTTCAAACTCGGAGATAAAACCGACCGGATTGAATGCTCGTGCCTCTCTGATATGCTGATTCGCAAAATGTGCGAGATCGTGGAGAATCTTGAGGTCTGCGTCGATTATCTCTTTGATTCCGGGACGCTGCACCTTCACGATGACTTTCTCACCGCTCTGCAGTGTTGCGGAATGCACCTGCCCAAGAGAGGCTGATGCGAACGGCTTGTGCGAGAAGGATGCGAATATTTGATCGATTGGCATCCCGAACTCTTCGGTTACGATGCGGCACACATCGGTATAACTGAATGGTGGCACGGTGTCCTGCAACTTTTCGAGTTCTTTTATGTACTCTTTCGGAAGGAGATCATACCGTGTGCTCAGGATCTGTCCAAACTTGATGTAGGTCGGTCCAAGTTCCTCGAGCATCAGTCTGAGCCGTTCAGGGTCAGAGAGTTCGGGATGCACCTTATGCGTCCCTGCAACACGATCCGTAAGCGACCTTATCGGGTGGAGATTGAACCGATCAACCAGATATCCGAAACCGTACTTGATCGCAATGTTTGTGAGTTCCCGGTACCGGCGAATCTGTCTTTTGCTGATTCTCCGCATCATCTTATGTTGATCTGTCGTGATCGCACATAGCCTGATTGGCGATGATCTCTCCAATGGTATCGAGATCGGTCACTTCAGACGCCACATAAGCATCATCCAGGACATAGAACGGGCTTTTTTGTGCGATACTCTCTTTTGTGATCAGTTTATCGATATCATTGGCAACCAGAAGTTCGGCAGCCTTGAGTCCCTTTCTCTTCTCCAATGTGGCGAATGGATTCTTAAGAAACCTCATATCAGTGATCTCGTTATCCTCTCTTTGCATATCGAATATGCAGAAGTATTCCGCCTCCCCAAAATGCCCGGAGACTTCGGACATCAGACCGTTGTTCTCGGTGCATGGAACCGCATACCTTATAATTTCCTGCTCCTCGGGCTCGATATGAATCAGTACCCGGTCAACGTTCTTTATCTCAGATTTAATCCGCATCTCGATCTTATCGCTCAGTTGATGCGCCCTCTCAAGATCCCTCAGTTTTGTTCCGATCTCCAGTTCTATAAATATGAATTTTCCAGAACTTCTTGCGGCGAGGGACTGTATCTCCCCAACGCCATGAGTCTCGGATGTAATCTCCCTTATCCGATTCAAACTCTCGTAATCGATAGATGCGTCCAGCAGAACCTTTATCGAATCTTTTAAGATTCCATACCCGGCTCTGAAGATGAAGAGAGAGACCAGAATGCCGGATGCCGGATCAAGGGCGTAGAAACCTGCGTAGTTTCCAAGTATTCCGACAAGCACCGCCGCGGATGCATAAGTATCCGCTTTTGTATGCTCCCCATCCGCAATCAAACTGGGTGAATTCTCCTCTCTTCCGACTTTGAGCTTGTAACGGCTCAGAAGCAGGGTGAACAACAGCGATATCAGCGCAACCATGATCGCGTACGGGACATTTGTCAGGACTTTCACTGTGGTAAACTTCTCAACCGACGTGAGAACGATCTCATATCCCGCGTAAATGATTGCAAGAGCGAGAAAGAGGCTCACGATATTCTCCGCCCTGTAAAATCCATACGGAAACGTCTCTGTGGGCTTACGATCCGAGATCTTGAGACCTATGACAACCCCGATGGAACTGATCACATCCGTGAGTGAATGGACTGCATCAGCAACCAGCGCGATACTTCCCGAGAGTGTGCCAGCAAGAAATTTGATTGCCGCCAGAAATGCAGTCACCCCAACAGATATCAGGGCGGCTTTCTTATCTCTCGCAACAGGCACCATCAAGAAACAATTGACTGATGAACGTTTAACACTTGCCCCTACTATAGTGGCGCGTTACCATCCGCGTGTTCCGAGAGTCGGGGAGACCCCGGAACATGCGGATAGCCAAAAGCGGCAGACCTGTTTTCAGACAATGCCGCTACAAGGGTGACTTTTTAATCTCAGGGCTTGCAGAAAAATAAAGTAGCATGTTTGGCAGGTAGACCCCCGTATAAAAATCTTAATAGCGGACAGTTATACCCATGAAGAAAGTTGAAATTTCCTGATTCTGATAGATTCTGTGGTTTCCAATCTT
>DAOVGE010000096.1 GCA_030672605.1 Methanosarcinales archaeon | reverse complement strand
GGGTCTACCTGCCAAAAATGCTACTTTATTTTTCTGCAAGCCCTAAGTCCGATCCTGCAAGGTCTCTATCTCCTCGACGAGGCGTTTGCCGGATGCAACCTCGTCGATGCTGTGGATCGCTGCGCCAAAATGCTCGATCACTTCTTTGATCTGATCGAACTCGAGACCCTCACCTTCGACTGTGACCTTGACGTTCTCGGTCTGCTGATCAACCTCATAGAGACTCACATTCACACCATCTACGCCGGGCAGTCTCCCAATCGCATCTGCCATCTCGATAATCGTCGGGTTATGGAGCTTCAAAACGTCAAGAATAAGCCTTTTTATTCCGTTCATGGTATTTTCTGTAGAGATAATCTGTGTATGACCGATATTATGAAGAATCTTCTGTTGGGCAATACTTATAGGTTTCGTGCCATATATTCATCATGATCGATCTGCACACGCATTCGATATTCAGCGACGGCGAACTGATACCCGCGGAACTCGTCCGCCGCGCAGTTACGCATGGATACTCTGCGATCGCGATCACGGATCATGTTGATTTTACGAATATCGAATTTGTGCTGGATGCGATGAAGAAAACCTCGTTTTTGGAGGGGGAATGGGATGTCAGCGTTCTTCGCGGGGTGGAGATTACGCATGTTCCGCCAGGAAAGATTGCCGCGCTCGCAACGAAGGCGCGGTTGCTCGGTTCCGAAGTGATTGTGGTGCATGGCGAAACCACGGTGGAGCCGGTAGCTTCCGGCACAAATTTTGCTGCGCTGCACTCCGATATCGACATTCTGGCGCATCCGGGACTGATCACCGAAGACGAGGCTGAACTGGCACGTGAAAACGGAATACTGCTCGAAATCACGGCGAGATCCGGGCACAACCGGACAAACGGGCACGTTGCACGGATCGCATGCGAGATCGGGTGCGATCTTGTCGTGAACACGGATG
Organism: Methanosarcinales archaeon; assembly: GCA_030672605.1. Taxonomy (GTDB): domain Archaea; phylum Halobacteriota; class Methanosarcinia; order Methanosarcinales; family Methanogasteraceae; genus Methanogaster_C. Next base: position 7,198 of record DAOVGE010000096.1, on the reverse strand, counting down.
CGCATGCGCCAGACGATCTGATCACAGACGAGGTTGCGCAAATCGTTGCGCTTGGCTCCGGGTTGAGTGAGCGCGATGCGGCTGCTGCGACGGGTGCAAACCCAAGACGTCTGGTTGAGTCTGTGCGCGGGTGAAACGCTATATATATGACTGGCGCAATAGTTAGGTTATCAAGGAGTGGACACATCTGACAGAGTCAAGTTATAGGGGGTCAATTAATCCATCAACCATGACCACAAGTCTCCCCTGCACCGACGTAATCGCAGCCGCAGTCAGTGAATGCAACGTCAAAACCATCGCATGTGTTCCGGGCTACCCGACGACCGGGATTGCTGAGCGTTTGATCGCAGAGGCGCATGCGGAGTGGTGCATAAACGAGAAACTCGCAATGGAGATTGCGCTCGGGACATCGGCATGCGGCAGCCGGTCAATGGTAATCGTGAAGCATGTCGGGATGAATGTTCTCGCAGATCCGCTCATAACCGCATGCACACACACAATCGGAGCGGGAATCGTGATCATCGCAGGAGACGACCCGCTGGCTATAGGCTCGCAGAACGAGCAGGACTCGAGATACTGGGGCTTGATTGCAGAGGTGCCTGTTCTCGATCCGAACCCGCGCAATCTGCGCTTTGCAATCACTGAGGCGTACCTCCTCAGTGAAGCCGTGCGCACTCCTGTGATTGTCAGGGTGACCGACCGGCTGATGCAATCGGAATGCACGCACACAATCGAAGGAGCACAGACACAAAGCAAGTCTGAATCGCATTTATTCGATAGATCGATCTGGGAATACTCGATGCATGGCAGGTATCAGTTGTTTCATAGGGATACGTATCCGACAATGGAAGATCTCTCCGAGGACTCGCATCTGAACGTGCGCACAGAGGATGGTGTAGACGTAGACGCAGGCACAAGCATGGGCGTGCAGGCGTGCATCATCTCGTCAGGCTATGCATCAACGACCGTCGATATGATCATGCGCCAGAAAAGACTCAATATCCCGCACCTCTCACTTTCGTTCGTAAATCCACTACCGATTGGGAAGATCGCGGATTTCATCAGGGATCGGCGCGTGTTAATCGTTGAGGAGACCGGGACTGTGATTGAATCGCAGTTGCAATCCGGAAGCGTTCTCGGCAGGCGGTCAGGACATCTTCCGCACGGGGGTCTGACAGGGGACGACATTCTCTTCGCAATGGAGAACATGGACAAGGGTACACTCGAACTGGATCTGTACCCTGAAACACTGGAGAGCCGCGGGTTTACTCGCGAGATCTGCGACGACTGCCCGTTCATACCGATCTACGAGGCGATAAAGAACGTCAAGAAGGAGAATGGAATCGTAATCGCCGGAGATGTGGGATGCTCGATAAGAACGGCTCCCTCAGGAGTTGTGGATCTTGCTTATGCGCTCGGCAGCGCAATTGGGGTTGCGTCAGGGATGCCAGAGAAGAGTATCGCGGTAACAGGTGATTTCGGTCTCGTACATTCCGGATTGCAGGCATTGCTCGACGCAAAGTCCAACAAACGAGACGTTCTGGCAATTGTTCTGCAGAACAGAGTATCTGCGATGACCGGAGGGCAGGACGTACCTGACATGACCCGTGTCATCCGTGCATGCTGCAACGATGTAACAGTCATCGATGAGAGTGCTGATCAGCGGTTCATCGAGCGTTTGATCCATGGAAAACTCACTGCGCGTGGAGTATCTGTGATCGTTGCAAACGGCAGGTGCAGGAAATATTATAGTGATAGGGAGTCCAATCGTTGAGCATGTCCGAAACATCAGATCTTGGCGCAATCACGCCGCATGCGAGGGAGATTTCATCGAAAAGTCGCAGCATAGCACGGGAGATTGTCGGTGACACCGAATACGGCGATCGGATACGGCAGCGATGCGTGATCGCAACCGGCGACCCCACGTTCGCGGATCTGATCCGGTTTAAAAACGATCCGATCCGTGCGGGAATTGACGCCATCAATGGCAACAGTTCCGTTTACACTGATATCAAGATGGTTCTTGCCGGAATCACGAAAAGAGGTCACAACTGCCCGGTAACCTGCGTGCTCGATCTTGCCGCGGGCGCGGAGATCATCGAGAGATACGGCGTCACCAGAACATCGGCGGGGTTCATGGCGCTGGGACGCGATCTGAATGATACAATCCTCGTGATCGGAAATGCGCCGTCAGCCGCACTCACAGTCTGCGAGATGATTGAAGAGGGCGCGAGCCCCGCGCTCGTGGTCGGGACGCCGGTTGGCTTCGTGAATGCTTCCGAATCAAAGGAACTGCTGCGCAGTCTGGATGTTCCCTCGATTACGTGCACCGGCACCCGGGGCGGGACACCGGTTGCAGTCGCCTGCATGAACGAACTGATTGCGATGGCTGCGGAGGGGAGTGGAGCGGGTGCCACCGATTGACCGGATTCTGCTTCTTCTGTTCTTAGCCGCAATCATCCATCTGTGGGGCGGGGGGTGCGCAGGGATTGCCAGTGCGTCAAATGGGTCTGATGTGCCTAATGCACTTGATGCACTCGATGTGTTCAATGCGTTTAATGTTACCACTGTTACCAATGTTACCAATGCGACGCAGACGCGGATACTGATCGATTGTGAGGGCTATGCTCTTGCAAACGGCGAGAAACGATCGTTCTATCAAGGATATTCCGTCATAATCAAAGGTGTTGATCCAAAAGGAGAAAAGGCATGGATCGAACTGCTGCAAAACGGAACAGTTGTGTGTTGCGGCGTGTTTGGGTCGGATGATCACCTTATTTATGCAAAAGAAGATGAAATATTCAACATAACCATTGATAACATATATATCGGGTCTGCGAAGGATCTTGCGTTCTTTTATGTGCGGCAGTACGTTGATTCTGACCTGCCAGATCCTGTTCCGTTGCCAGATGCGACACCGGAACCGGATGCATCCGTTTCCAATGCATCCACAACCACATCCTCCGCAACAGCCACGTCGCCGCATCCTGCACACAATCCGAATCCGGCTCTGAGTCGGGGGGATGGCGCTGGCGTCTGCATTGCGGTCGGTATGCTGCTCCTGTCGTGGTTGTTGCTCTCGCGTTCACGTCCCCCGGATTAGGTCAATCGGCGTTATCCGGTTGATCCCGGCAACATAGACCGCGGTTGCGATAAGCCCCATAATAATCGCAAGCGAAAAACCCATATACACGAACTCTGGCTCGATTGCAACGAGACCGTCGAATCCGACCGCACGATAAATCAACGCATTGAGTAGTCTTGCGATCGGAAAAGATACCAAACACCCGAAGACTCCGCCAATCACACAGATGATCAGACCTTCAAGCCCAATCTCCATAAAGAGCGATTTTTTCGAGAAGCCGAGCACCTTGAGTATCCCGATCTCCCTCCTTCTCTCGTTGAGCGAGAGTAACATCGTGGTTATCACGAGAACCATGCCCATGACAACCGCCAGCGCGACAATCGCAGTTGCGCTGACAAGAATCGTTGCGTTCTGTCTCAGAATCTTCCTGAGATACTCGCGGTTGGTGCTCACCTCGTATGGATACCTGCTCTCGAGATCTTCCTTCACAAAATCCGCGGCAGCCGGGTCGTGCAGCCGAATCACCAGCAGGTTCACCCGGTCGTAGTATTTGCTGCCGGTTAAGTCCTGAAGCTCTGATAGATGAAAGACGATCATTGGATTGGAACTGAAGACTGCGAGCGAATTTGCGATCCCGACTATCTTAAATCTTTGATCTTCTGCCTCGGATAGCGTCTTTCCCACGAAGATGTAGTCACCAATTGTTGCGTTCAGCGCAACTATCGCCCTTGAGTCAATCAAGACCTCATAAGTCCAGTTCCCATCGTATCTGCCCGCGTTGTAGTGCGTGCTTCCGGAGAGCGGGGACCCTTCTGATACGCGCACCATATGTACCTCTGTGCCTACCCTTCCCATGACCCCGATTCCGAAGAGTGGCTTTGGCTCCTCGCCCTCCTTAAATGCATACACAATCTCGGTTAATATCGGCGATGCCATGGATATGGTCTCCTCGCTGTGCAATTGGTCTGCCAGTTCATGCGCACCATCGATTCCCGCTTCTTTTATACCGAGATACTGCGAGGAGATCTCGACGCTCTTCCCGCTCATCCAGATATGCATCGTGCTCTGATCGAATCGCTCTTCTCCGGTTGTGAGAAGTCCGTTTCCGAGCGATGCGATGACAACAACAGAGATGACTGCAATTGCAACCCCTGTGATTGATAGAGCCGATCTGAACCCGTTGTGAGCGATCGTTTCTGTTGCGAGCATCGTTAATCACCCCACCAGTTTAGCCAGATCGAACCGTCCCGAGATCATCGCCGGGAATATTCCTGAGAGAACGCCTGCAAAGACTGCCAGAGCGACGCCTGCGACCAGTAGCAGTGGCGGCATCACCAGCGGAACACCGAAACCAAGTATAATCGCCCTTGTGCCCACGCTCATGAGCGCTCCGACGATTCCTCCGGCGAGTGAGAGAATGACCGATTCGCAGAGGACGATCTTGACAATCGTTGCATCAGAGATCCCGATCGCCCTCATCACCGCAAACTCGCGCTGCTTCTCATTGACCGAGATCACCATCGTCGTTGATATGAACAGAACGCAGATGAGAACCGAGACGCCAACGACTGCCACAGTCGTTGCGAGTATCCGTTTGTCGCCGTAGATGTTGTGCGCGGTGAGCTCGGTGTTGGTGAGAACGGTTGCGTTTGGATAGACTGACTCAAGGAAGTCTCTGGTTCCGCCGCTCACGATGATCTGGTTTGCCCGATCATGGTCCCTATTCCCGGTAAGCTCCTGAAGCTCGGAGAGATGGAGAACGATTATCGGGTAGAGCGAATACTCGGGCAGGGCGACCACATTGACGACTTCAAACGGCTGCAGGGAACGTTGTGATTCGCCCGCGTAGATCAGATCGCCGGTTTCAAGAGCAAGCAACCGAGAAGTCTTCTCGTTTATCACCGCCTCGTGGGTGCTGCCACAATCGCCATCTGTGAACCCCTCTGATGAAACCGGAGGAGCGTCGATTGCCCCGGGTATCACCCCGATTCCAAGGATTGCTTTTGTCTCGCCGCTACCATCACAATCACCAACACTATCCCTCCCACCCGACGCTGATGCGTAAACCACCTCGTTTAAAACCGGGCTTGCGCCGTTTACACCAGGGTTCGCAAGTATCATCCCGATATTCTGGTGGACATCCCCGAGCATCGTCTGCTCCGAGTTTATGATTGGATCCGTGACTCCTGATCCGGGCGGGACGATCCAGTAGTCCACCTTCTGCGCATACATCGCAGATGCGCCCGCTTTTAAGCCCAATCCCGCTGATGTCATCAGTATCGTCATTGCGACGGCTATAGCGATCGCCGACAGTGTGAACGCTGTTCTCGACCGCCTTCTGCCAAGATTCAGCAACGCAAGTTTAGTAGAGTACATCTACGATCGCACCATCCCTCAGTTCTATGACTCGTTTTGCTCTCCGCGCAATCTCCAGATCATGGCTCACCACCACAATCGTCTTGCCATACTCCTGATTGATCTTGGTCAGCAGGTCGATTATCGCGCTTCCGGTGCGGGTATCCAGCTCGCCAGTGGGCTCATCCGCAAGAATTGTGGGCGGGTCGTTTGCGAGCGCACGCGCTATTGCGACGCGCTGCTGCTCTCCGCCGCTCAACTGATGCGGGCGATGCCTCCCGCGGTCCTCAAGCCCGACTGCTACCAACAACTCCTGGACACGATCCCTCCTCAACGCCCTCGATAGTCTCGCCTCCTTCATGGGAAGCTCGATGTTCTCGTACGCGGTCAGCGTGGCAAGGAGATAGAAGTGCTGGAACACGAACCCGATTTTGTGCAACCGGAGCCGCGAGAGCGCACGCTGGCTCATTCTGCCAGTGTTCTCCCCGTCGATTAAAATTGCGCCCGTGGTCGGTTGTTCGATTGAACCGATGAGATGTAGGAGCGTCGATTTGCCTGAACCAGACGGACCGGTTATCGCAACAAACTCGCCGCGTGCTATTGAGAGATTAATCTCCTTCAGCGCGCAAATCCGTGTTTCGCCAAGATCGTATGTCCTGGACACTCCTATCGCTTCTATCAATCCGTTCACCTTCGTTTGGCTATATATGCAATCACCAGCGCCAGAAACACCGCAACCGCAGGAAGCCCGTGCACCGCATCCTGCGGTTCCGGACTCGCAGTTGGGGCAGGAGTGGGAGCAGTGGAAGTAGTGGAAGTGAGGGTGGGCGTGTGAGTGGGCGCAGGCGATGGTGCAACCTCCGGAACCGGTTCATCCACGGCAACGGTTCCGTAACTCACTGCCCCGACCGTCTCCGGATACCCGAGAACCGTCCGGTCCGTTACAACGACGCAGTAAAGCGAAAAATTGCCAGTCGCAAGCGCGGGTATCTCGATATCGGCTTCATATCTGCCCGTATCAACCGGAACGGCAATCTCCTCGAATAACGTGCTTCCCTGTGAGAGCATAACCTTCGCAGTCTCGCTCACGGCAACAGAAACACCGTCCTTTTTGATGTCGATTGCGACGTGAAGCACCTCGCCAGCCACCACCCGTGGCGTGCTTGATATCGATAGGTCGTGGACTGATATCACAACAGGTATTCCTGTGATGACCTCTTGCTGTCGCATTATTGCGAGTGCGTATGCCCCGGGTGTCCTGACTGTTCCAGCAGGTATTGTCAGCGTCTCAGACCCATTTGACCTCTGAATCGTCCGGCTCCAAACAGAAGTCTCATGCTTATTGATCAGCGCTACCTGATAACTCCGCACACCCGTTACATTGACGCTGGCGTCGATGTCCTGATCCATCCGGTAGACGCCGATATCCGTAATCTCGTAGGTCGTGCCGCTGTAGGTAACGGTTCGGTCGGGCGTGTCAATTACGCTGTCAAGCGTTATTGTGGCGCCGGGCGTAAGCGCAGAGGCGGCGCACGATAGGATAAGGGGGATAAGGAAGATTGCCATGATACAAAAGATTTTTGTGCAGACCGTAATCAGTAATTCCCCCGAAGACCATTTTCGTGAAGACGTTACAGCGCCTCCAGTCCGTTGATTATCGCGATCAGCGCAAACATGCAGAGAAGCGGTATGATCGCAATCAAGGTGTTTTCTGCCAATCGTTGCGACCCGGAACCATCGTGAGAATCAAGAAGTTCC
>DAOVGE010000104.1 GCA_030672605.1 Methanosarcinales archaeon | reverse complement strand
AGATTTGTTTCGTTCTTGACTATAATAACGCCCCTTGTGTCTTCGCGTCTTTGCGCCTTTGCGTTGAATTGGGAAACAAAAACGAGAAAGACGCGAGGGTGCAAAGACGCAAAGAAAGAAAACCATTCTGTTAGCGATCGTATTGTGTGAGCATCGTCGCTCTTGTGTTCATGGTCGGATTGACCATTACATTTTTTTCAAAATATGTCGGAATGTTGCAGATGGTGCTGTCTGAAAATCAAGTGATTTACCGCCGCTGAGGGCTGCTGAGGAACGCAAGAGTTTCGAGACCGTGTTTAACCCTCTGCGTGGATCTGCGCACTTTGCGGTAGAATCTAATCGATTACCGAACAATAAAGTAGCAAAAGTACATGCTCAATAACTCGTGGTAGGAACCACAAGATTACACAGTCTGCGAAGCAGCGGCGCAGCCAAAACGTTAATTAACATTGACACGTAATATGAGTAATATGATAAAGGGGTGGTGAATTATATGAGGTATCTGTACCAAGATTCAATAGAAGTCCCTGTGCAGCGCAATTTCGTCCAGGACATGCGGGGCATTCTGGAAGTGAGCGAGAAGGTGTGTCCGCTGGAGAGCACGGTCATAGCTGCCAAGAAGAAGATTGAAGAGAGCAAGAGCGAGAGAAACGAGAAGATTTCCAGGATGAAACTATTTGAAAGCGATTTTAAGTCACAATTAAGTGATATTTCTAAAAATGATTTCATGAAAACTGTTGAAATCTGCAAAAAATCGCTTACAGATCTTTGCGCTTCATGCGTGCGCGAGCAGATCGCAAAGATCGAGTTGGAGTATAACACAGTCCATGACGACCTCTCCGGGCAGGTCGATCGCGATTCAAAGCAGATCCACAAGCTCTTTGAGGAGTTTCTCGGGTCTGGCGTCTACAGCGCCACGCGCAGGTATACGCTGAGTTCCATGGATAAGGATGCGCTGCACGGCGAATTTACAGCGGATGTGAACAATGACGTATCATTCACATACAAGCTCTGGTTCAAGGAGCCCATCTCGGTAAAAGAGCTCGTTGGTTCGTTCTTCGTACCGACGTGGGGGGAGACCGGGATATTTCACAAGGAGAACGTTGTGAAGATGCTGGACATCTCGAATCACCGTTTGGTCGATGTCGAATGCACAGATAAGCATGTGAACACGACTTTTGAGAGTAAAAAGGGTGAAGAGAAGGTGAGCATCAATATGAAACGTGATTCCGAGGACTATTCGATATTGTACTACTCAACAGAGGTTGTTGACATAACAAAGGACAAAGCGATATCGGAGAAGATTAGTGGCGCAGATGTTGTCAATCTCATGCGCAAAGTCATAGATTACGTGGAAGATTACGAAAACTATGTGACATCTGATCTGGAAACGCTGACACTCGACGGTTGCGATGTGGTTGAGGATTCGTTGTCGTTAGACGCTCTGGAGGTTATATTCGGGGAATATGGCAGGCTTGCACGCGAATGCATGGAACATAGTGTGGCAAAGAACGAACTCATCATAAAGATTGAGTCGGACGACAGGTCGCGAACCGAGCAATACATCTCGCTTTCAGAGATCAAGACAGTGTTATCCCAATTCGAGGACTCGGGTGCGGCGCTCGCGGATGCGTTCGGATTGAGTGCGCTGGAGAATGCGGGTTAGCAAGCCGCATCTGGAAGCCTGCGGCAACCGACAGCAAAACTATTAATCCAATAGGTCACAGGGATTTTGATGTTGCGTATAGCATTACCAAAAGGAAGCCTCGAGGAACAGACGTTTCTTCTGTTCAAACAGGCTGATCTCCCGATCAAAAGGACAGAACGGGAGTACAATCCAAAGATCAACGATCCAAGGATTGGGAAAGTAAAAATACTCCGCCCACAGGAGATTCCCGGGTATGTGGCAGATGGGTACTTCGATGTAGGCATATCAGGACATGACTGGGTGATTGAGTCCAATGCGGATGTTGTAGAGATCGCAGACCTGCCGTACAGCAAGCAGGGTGCCGGAATCGTCAAGATCGTGATCGCGGTGCCGGATGACCAGGAGATCGAATCGGCTTCCGAGATTGCGCCGCACAGCAGGGTCACAACCGAGTATCCAAACATCACCAGAGATTATTTCGAGAAACTCGAGATTCCTGTGGAGCTTCACTTCTCTTACGGTGCCACCGAGGCAAAGGTTCCTGATTTAATGGATGTCGTGGTCGATGTGACCGAGACAGGCTCAACGCTCAGGAAGAATAACTTGAAGATAATCGACGTGATGCTTGAATCGGTTACGAAGCTTGTCGTAAACAGAGATAGCTGGGAGGACCCTGAAAAACGAAAGGAGATTACAGAGATCAGAACGCTGCTCCTTTCAGTTATTGAGGCTCGTGGCAAGGTGCTTCTGGACATGAATGTGCCTGCAGACAAACTCGACAGCCTGATCGCTGCGCTGCCTGCGATGAAGACGCCGACCGTCTCCAAACTGTACAACTCCGAATATTATGCGATTGAGACCGTGGTTGAGAAGGACAGTGTGAACATTCTGATCCCTGAATTGAAGCACCTCGGCGCAGAGGATATCCTGGAGCTCGATATATCGAAGATTGTGCACTGAGCAATCTTCCACCGTTTATCTTGTTGTACGTGTTTAGCTAACCACAAGATTATATATATGTGTTCGGTTAAGACTCAGACAAACACCACAAACAGGGGCATTCCGATAACATTGGGATCTTTACGGGTTACAGCACATAGCCAATAGAAGTATATAAAATTTATTATTAGATATTATATAAAATTAGCCACAGAGCGCACAGAGTTCTCCCGATCGCACATTGCTCACAAATTTCATCTTAAAACCCGTTACATCTCTCTGTGACCTTTTGTGCCATCTGTGACTCCATATCCATTATTTTATCCAAGATACGGTCATAAAAATGTACAATAATCGATTAAAAGTACTGCCGTTGAATGAACGAGATTACTTTTGTGCATGGTGACATGGATCAGCAAAGATGGTGATTGGGTGTGAGCACTATGAAAATCGCTTGCGGTGTTTGACCGAACACAGAGGGGGGATGATATAGCTTGTGCGTTCCTCTGCGCCCACCGCGGTTATTTTTCTTGCCAGAAAGCATAGGAGCGCAATCAGTAGGTCAATCAACATACCCGAGTAGTTGCGTATGTACTACTATCTTCTTGTGTTAATCTCGTGAAATCTGTAATGGTCAGTCTGATGCGCAACAGCATGCAAGACGTGAAGGCGGAGATTAATAACGCTCCTTGTGTCTTTGCGCCTTTGCGCCTTTGCGTTGAATTGGGAAACAAAGACGCAAAGACGCAAAGAAAGAAAACCATTCTGTTAGCGATCATGTTGTGTGAGCATCGTCGCTCTTGTGTTCATGGTCGGATTGACCATTACATAATCTCGCGAAATCTCGTGGTTTTTTGCCTCAGCTAAACACATACCTTTTCCATGCGTGTTGTGGTTCTTCGCTGTTTTGTATGGGTAACACGAGCACCCATTCTGCTAAATGGGGCATCGGTGCAGAAGAGCCATCCTGGACTAAAACATGGAGAATAAAACCACAGAGGGCACAGAGAGATGTAACCTGTTTTAAGATGGGATTTGTGAGTAATGGTCAATAAGAAAACTCTGTGTTCCTCTGTGATCTCTGTGGTTAATTATCTACAAAAAATAATAAAGAATTTCATCACCATGACTCACCCCGGTCAG
>DAOVGE010000031.1 GCA_030672605.1 Methanosarcinales archaeon | reverse complement strand
GCACTCTTATCGTGTCATTGTCCATGAACCTCCAGTTATCATCGATCGGTATCGCTGTTCCGCCGATCTCGCCACCGGTTACATTGGTCACGTTCACAACACTCGAGTCAAACGTCAGATCGAACTGCCCACCGTTCATGTTGAGGATATCCTCCACATCGACCGTTGCAGTGAACGCGCCGATTGTGACTTCTGGCGAATTGACAGCAACCGGTACTCCGATTGCCACCGCAGCGTCCGCCCATGTCGCGGGTATCTCATCTGCTTCCGAGTCTGAGAGCGTCCCATCAGATATGTCCAGAGCGCATGCGTCACTCTGCGACCCTACCATCGCAAAGTCTATCGTCGCCAGAGATCCAGTTCCGCTAACTCCGTCCGCTCCAGAGAGCTTGAAAAGCACTCTTATCGTGTCATTGTCCATGAACCCCCAGTTAACGATCGGAATTTCTGTACCGCCGATCTTGCCACTGGTTACATTGGTCACGTTCACAACGCCCGGATCAAACGTGAGGTCGAACTGTCCGCTGTTCATGCCCGCGATGTCCTCTACATCAACCGTCGCACTGAACGCGCCGATTGTGACTTCTGGCGAATTGACCGCAACCGCCACTCCGATCGCTACCTCGCAATCGTACCAGAGCGCTGACGTTTCGTTCGACATCGCATCGACGAGCATCCCATTGGACAGATTCAGAACGCTGGTGTCCCCGGGCGCGCCCACAATCTCAAAGCTGACCGTAGCTATCTGCCCGGATCCGCTCACTCCGGTGGCGTTCGGGATGTTGAACAGTACGCGGATCGTGTCTGCGTTTGTGAAATTCCACGAATCAATCGGGACTTCCGTGCCGCCGATATCTCCTGCGCCAACCGCAGTCACATTCACAACGCTCGAATCAAACGTGAGGTCGAACTGCCCCGAATCAAGATCGGTGATCTCACAAATGTCTATCGTAGCATCGAACGCGTCAGATGCGATATCGGGCGCATTGATGCAGACCTGCGCCTGCTCTGCCATCGATAGTACCATGAGCGAATCAAGTGAGTTGATCGTACCGTCATAATTCACGTCCGCGCTTTTCGGATCCGCGGCTATGCTTCCGGTCGCCATCTGCAGCACGAGCGCTGCGTCTGCGGTGGTAATTACACCATCGTTGTTCGCATCGCCGACTATCGCAAGGTCTGCTGATGCTGATGCGCTGAATATTACAAGAACCATCAGCGCGCAATAGGTTAGATATTTCATCTTCGTTGTTACATCTCCTTTCGTTGTTATATTGCACATCCATACCGTTGTTGCAACAATAGATACAACTTGTGACACAGATGAATACTATTTAAGGTTTTCGTATCATGAATAATGTGCGAGTATGCTGCGTCATGCGCGCAGCTCAAAGTACACTACGCACTTACTTATATCGCACTACTACGAAAACCTTATTCACCTCTTCCTGAACGCGAAGAAGATCACTGTTGCAAGAATACCTATCGCAAATAGAGCCCCGAATCCTGGTGTTTTGGGCTCTTCGGATTCTTCGGATCCGGACGTATCTGCAGGGACATCTTCTGTTCCACTCGTAGTTGCAGAACCTACGTGACTCTCGACTCCGTCCCAGCTTGCAGGGATCAGTTCTGCCATGGTGTTCACGAGCAACCCATCGGATATCTCCATTTCACAAGCTCCCGGAACGATCGTCTCGAAGTGTATCGTCGCAAGCGATCCTGACCCTGAGACACCATCGAGCCCGGGGAGATTGAAGAGTACTTTGACTTTGCCGTCGTCGACAGCCCAGTTATCTGCAGGTATTGCGGTTCCACCGACACTCCCGTCGTCAACGCCTGTTACGTTCACGGCAGTCGCATCAAAATGGAGGTCAAACTGTCCCGAGTCCACGTCGACTACGTCTTCGATCTCTATTGTGACAGTGAAGTCGCCATCCATTGTTTCAGGGGCATTGACGTTGACACTCGTCTGCGCAGCTACAGGAGTTGCGAGTAGTACCAGTGCCACTGAAAGTATGACAATTGTCGAAGTTATTTTTGATATCATCAGATGTATGTTACAAAAACATATCATTAATAAACCTTTCGGTATGGGGAATTTTGGAATGATTAGCTTTAAATATGCCTTACAACATTCAGGTGTATTATGACCGACTGGGTCCTGATAATAATCGCGGCGGTGACATGCTACGCATTCACGGCTTATCTGGAACACAAAAAGAAGCTCGAACTGCTGGATCGTGGATTGTGGAAGCCAGAGGAGAAGCGAGAAAAACCCGAACACAAATTACTTACCGGATTATTCTTCTTTTTATTGGGGCTGGCTCTCCTGATGAAATCGTACTCCGTAGAACCGGGTCTTGTGGATGTGTTACAGATTTCAGGTCTGTTGACGGCTGTGGCTGGAATAACATTGATTATCGCCTACGTCGTCGGCAAAAAGACTCTTGCTCCAGTCTAACTTCTTTTGAATTGCATCAGCGCAAAGAGAAGAGCAACGGATGCGATCAATATGCATACCGCGCTGATGCTGTTTTCCGAGCCACCATCCCGGGTGGTTGCCAGTATCGTGCTTGTCCGAATCTCGGTGACCTCAGTTGCATCAGCGTCAGCAATGTCGGTGACACCAGCAGTATCCGCTCCAGCGGGAGTTGACGGCTTTCCGTCCGGCTTTCCGTCCGGCTTTCCGTCCGTCTGCATCGGTTTGGGGGATGGAGCCACCTCTGGAATAGAGATTATGCCGTGCTCTATGTGTTTATCGACGTGCATGGTCACAACCTCCTCTTCGTCGGTTATATAAACCGTAGTTATCTTCTCATACTCCGTTCCCGTGTCAGGATCGTACCATTCGATTTTGAAGAGGTGCATGGTATCTTCGTCATCTTCGAACTCGTATTTACCGTATTCGCCAGTCTCGCCTGATGAAATGCTCATGTGCATCTCGTAATCAGAATCAACGTAGAGATATACGTCCAGATCATCATCGTCAAGATTCTTCATATACACGCATGCACTGATCTCATAATCGTCCTCAATGTGCTCGTCTGTCACGAGAGTAACAGTAGTCTCGCCGGATATCACGTGTTCTTCGGTTGTCTCGTACCATCGGTCGGTATCGGAGTCATACCACTTGATCATAAACGTATGAGCCCCTTCGTCCAGCGTATAACTGCTATACTTCTCTTTTTTATCCTTTGAGACTTTTTCGTTAGCCTTGTACGTTCCATCGATGTGCAGTTCGATATTGAGTGAATCGTCATCGCGGTTCTTCACGTATACGGTGACCGTGTGTTTCTGTGCCCCCGGGGATGTGGGTTCCGAAGTCCCGGAGATTGTCACATTGCAATCGATCCATGTCGTGTTTATTTTGTTTGATTCGGCGTCAACGAGTCTTGGCGGATCCTCCTCATGATCAAAGTTCAGAACGCTGCGATCCCCGGTCGTTCCTGTCACTTCGAAGCTTATTGTTGCCAGATTCCCCGAACCCTCGGCTCCAGAGACACTCTGGGTGTTGAAGAGTATCCCGACCTTCTTATCCTCAGTCCATGAGGGGAAATATCCTCGTATTTCGCATTTGTCGATCGGTATCTCAGTCCCACCTATATTTCCGGCTTCAACGGCTTTATCACAGTTCCCGTCCACAATATCCACAACCTTTGAGTTGAAGTAGATGTTAAACTGCCCCGAATCAAGATCCTCCACATCATCAACCTCGATAGTGACCTTGAAGGTATCGCCTTCGAATAGCTCAGACTCGGGGCAAACTATGCTGACCGTTGTCCCTACGGCTGTCGGAACTATGGATGCGATTGTTGCGATCAGTATTGCAGCGATCGCTGCACCCGATTTTATCGTTTTTGCGTTCATGATAGTCCTATCGTAGCATCGTCAGTGTATAGATTACGGCAAGGAGCCCAATGAACAGATAGACCTCGATGAAATTGTCCATAGTCATCGCCCCCCATCCGCCCGGTTCATCCTCCCTGGATTCCCCTGCAGGATCCGTTGTGGTCGCTGCTGCGGCAGCCTGCATCTGCATCGCCAATTCTGTAGCTGGCGCGGAGTCCGGATCGGGTGATGAGTATAATTTTGGGTTCGACGCTGGTCTGGGCGTCGATTCCGAAGTGGGCGCTGCCTGCGCTGCTGCGCCGATCACCACCGTATCATTGAGCCAGTTGGCAGCCACTTCCACCATTCGTTTGTAGGGGTCCGGATTATCAAGATCCAGCATGGTGAGCAGACCGTTTGATATGTCTATGGCGCTCATATCCCCCTGTGATCCCTTTGTCTCAAAAACGATCTGTGATATGTACCCTGAGCCGCTCACCCCGTCCGCACCATCAATATTGGCGGTCACGCGAACTCTATTTGAGTTCATTACGCGCCATACTACCGGCAACTCTGTTCCCTCTATGCTCCCGGGCGTAACATCGGAGACGCTCAGAACGTCCGGATCAAACGTGAGATCGAACTGCCCGGAGTCGAGATCGGAGACGTCCACAATCTCGATTGTCACCTCGAACGTTCCGGACACGGATTCCGGGGCATTGACCCTGACCGTGACGTTGGCTTCCGGTTCCTGTGCTGCTGCACAGGTTGTGGATGCCACAAGCGCCAGAGACACCAGAAGCGCCACAACTGATACGACTGGTAACATCTTTTTTATGGCAGACCATGGTTTTGTGTTCATAATTTCAACAGTCCTGCACGATTCCGGATAATAAACATTTTGATTCGCAGGATCATGTGTCTCCCCTCACGCGGAATTGACATTCTGATCGATCTGTCTCGGATCCAGTATGTCCCTGAGCCCATCACCGAGAAGATTGAACGCCAGAACCGCAATCATTATCGCAAGCCCCGGAAGGATTGTGAGATGCGGTTCCGTTC
>DAOVGE010000010.1 GCA_030672605.1 Methanosarcinales archaeon | reverse complement strand
TCCAATTCTTTCACGGTGCAAGAAAAACCAGTAGCAATCGGTTCAATCTACTTAGAAAGATGCTTTCGCTCCAGTACTAAAATGGAACAAAAATGGGACCGATTCAGTTTGGGGCATACACATCTTTTCATCACCCCAGTGTTTAGCTAAATACATTCCAAAAAAGAGAACGAGTGAAGGGATCTCTCCCTTCGCATCTCAATGCAGAACGTACGTCGCCCCCCGCTCGCCCTGAAACGAGACCCAGTTGAAGAGCAGCACCGCGTCACCAATGTTAACCTTACCATCGCCGGTCACATCCGCATTCTCTGGCTCACTGAGCACATAAGTCGCACCCCGCTCGTTCGGGAACGAGACCCAGTTGAACAATAAGACTGCATCGCCGATGTTAACCTTGCCATCACCAGTCACATCACCCGGAACTATTGACACTACGTTCCAGATCCAGGTCTGCACAACGGTTCCGTTTGTGTTGTTCACAACAGCCGAGACGTTCCAAACACCAGCGGCTGCACCCGTGTTCGTATAATTCGCCTCAGTCACACCGGTATCGGCACCCACCACGGTCCCGTTTATGAGCCAGCTCACGTCTGCCGGCTGGTCAATCGTTATGCTGAAGGTTCGAGTCGCCCCTTCCGTATCGCTCACAGGCGATGTGGGGGTGAAGGATGTGATGTTTGGTGTCGTTGCGATTGAAGGGGATATGGTGACTGTCAGAGCCACCGGAATTATCACTGTCGCATTATTCAAATCATTGCTCTCGATTTCGATCCCCCCATTATAACTACCAGCTTCGAGGTTGGTTGCGTTGAACGACACAACGACACTGGTCAGAGCACCGGGTCCGGGTTCGATCGTGCCGCTTGTTGAGGCTGGTGTTAGCCAGCTTGCATCATCAATTATCGTGTATGTGAGTTGTGCATCCCCGCAATTCCGGATGGTCAGGTTCGCCAAACTACAATCACCGGCAGACACCGTCACATTGATCTCGGCAGGTTCGACCTGGATGCTTGGGTTTCCGCAGTCGCCATGCACAATGCCGGTAACGGCATACGCATAGTTATACTTCTCGAGATCTCCGTACTGGACTCTCGCATAACCCTGCTCGCCCCAGCCCGTGCCCCAACTGTTCTGGACGATCCAGCAACCCTCGGAGTCATTCCAGCCGACCAGTATGATGGCATGGTTTGCCCAGCCGACCCCGTCGGAGTCTGACCACGCAGGTTCGTAGACCCCTCCGCAGTAATAAAACCAGTCGTCTGGTGCCGACAGCACGACAGACAGCGGACCATACGTCTGAAGAGCATATTTGAATGAGTCTGTGGTGGATGACACATACTCATAATCCACGATCTTCCACGGATTTTCTGCCCAGTCCGGGCATGGCGTACATACGCAGTCTCCGCCGGTGTACGGGGAACAACTCTCCTCTGGCACCCCCGTGTCTCTGATATACTTGAGCGCCTCGTCTGGCCATCCGCCCCTGCAACTTCCGGCACTGCAGCAATCGGATACGAGATGCTGCTCTGATAGATCAACGTCTCTGTCCGAATCGTTGAAATGAATGTTGATCGCTGCCTCAACGATACCGAGTGCGCTAAACGCCCAGCAACTTCCGCACATTCCCTGATTTTTGACAGGCGCCATCCAGTTCTTATCATCCTTGTCACACCAGTTGAATGCGTTACAACTGACGCCACTCCGTAGAGGTGGGCGCACCAACT
Source organism: Methanosarcinales archaeon (assembly GCA_030672605.1). Classification (GTDB taxonomy): domain Archaea; phylum Halobacteriota; class Methanosarcinia; order Methanosarcinales; family Methanogasteraceae; genus Methanogaster_C. The sequence goes on along the minus strand of DAOVGE010000010.1, from coordinate 1,886 downwards.
GCATATCCTCCGGAACATCGCCCATTCTTGCGCCACACAATTGCCGCTTCTCCTCTACTGTTAATTCGGATACGGACGTTGTGCCTGCGGTCCAGTTACCCCCCTCTGCGTCTATTGCATCCTGTATGTCATCTATTGTCTCAAGTTCGACCTGTGATACAGGCGCATCATCCGAATCTGCCGAAACCGTGCAGATACTTGCCAGCGATATGATCGATATCGCTATGATCGTTGTTAGTATGTGGTTACCCATTGTGTTTGCCCCCTTTGCTGTATTTCAGCTGTGTAATCGGCACGCCCCCGCGGAACCGATGCGCCAGCCGCTGATGTGGTTGGATTCTGTAGGTTGGAACCGGTACAGAAACCTTTTACATCATTATTATCATTATGAGTAGTCATTCTATATAAACTTTACGGAAGGGGGGAGCCCATCTGGAAATTGTCGGCGCATCGTTGGCTTATGGATATGTCTGGGCTACTATCGACACAAAAGATGGACAGTTAGTGATCTACTATCGAGAGAAGAACGCAGAAGAGGCGGGACTTATCAAGATTTATGAGTACAAGATTGGTGAAAATGTAAAAAGATTCGAAGAGAAGTTCTGAACACGAAAAGTGTACGCGATGTTATGAGCCTTACCAGCTATGCCCCCCAGGCGAGCCCCCCAGTTGTACGATGAGAAAGGGCTGCTAACTCCTGCAAGAAGGGAGATTACAGGCTACAAGCAGTACTCATACCAGCAGATACAGCGGGGCATCCAGTTGAAGCGTCTTTCCGACCTCGGTTTCGGCATCCGGGAGGTGCCGGAGATTACGGATGGTACGCCCGCTTCCGAAAATGCGCTGCAACCGCAATCCTTATGACTAGATAGGCAAATGATGGAATCGCGCATGCTGTCCGGATGTGCCCCCATCTGAGAGAACAGGTGCAATAGTGGCTCAGCTTGGGTGATTGTTGAATTATTGGTGCGTGTATTGTCGGTAAGGCAGAGTGCGCAAAAATTAGGATGAGGTATGAAGATGTCAGAAGTGAAAATAGACCCCGAGCAAACTGCATTGTTGCTAATAGATATGCAAAACGATGCTCTTCATGAGAAAGGGAAGTTTGCCGCATCGGGAATTGGAGTCTGGAAGTTTGCAGAAGAAGCAGGAACTATCCGGAATACCAGGAAGATGGTCGATATCGCAAAGGAAAATGGCATACCTGTAATCTATGTGAAGATGGTTTTTAGACCGGACTATGCAGATATGGGATTGGTTCAATTTTCGCTCTGTACGATTGGTAAGATGCTAAAAGAAGGTGAGGTCTTTAAGGAGGGTACATGGGGCGCTGAGTATGTCGATGAGCTAAAACCAAATGCAGGTGATTATATCGTTGTCAAGCGAAGGATGAACGCGTTCTACAATACGGATCTGGAAACATTGTTGAGAGGTCTGTGGAGAACAACGCTGATAATTTGCGGTGTTGTTACAAATTTCTGCGTCGAGGCAACGGTTAGAAGTGCAGTGGATAGGGATTTTGATGCAATAGTGTTGAGTGATTGTACAGCGAGCGAAAGCAAAGAGATGCAGGACTTTCCGATGAAGGCGATCTTCCCGATGATAGGGGCTGTTGTAACCTCAGAAGAGTTGGTCATAGGATAGAACACATGAGAAGATGATGAAAATAAACAGGAGGAAACACCAATGAAAAGACTATTATATATAACGATGCTCTTAGCGGCTCTGGGGCTCATCGTCTCGGGCTGCATAGAGCCATCGGACGATGAGAAGCCAGAAACATCCGTAACGGTTCTCGTGCAGGGATCACCCATCGATGGTGCCGCCGGCATCATCTTCGACAGTAAAGACCGGCTGCACATCGCCTCTACTGTAGGCAGGGAGAT
>DAOVGE010000085.1 GCA_030672605.1 Methanosarcinales archaeon | reverse complement strand
GCCCTCGCGTCTTTGCGTTTTTATTCTTCAATCCAACGCAAGGACGCAAAGGCGCGAAGGGTGTCATCTCTATTGTCACGTCTTTCGCGTGTGTCAACACATCACTGACACATTTGCAAAAAAGCTCAGTTTGTGGCGGTGTGAAGTATAGTATTGTCATCTGACAAGGCAACACCCCCCTTTCACCCCATAACCGTGGTGTGCAGTCTCCGCATCCTCTTGATCGCATCGTTGTCAAATCCACGAGCAGTAATCCGCCTGATACGTTCGGCAATTCCGATCCGCTCAGTGTCGTCCACGAGGTTGTCGGCATGCGCAACGATCATCTCCTCAATTGTCTCTGGCATGTAATCTCCTGCCGGAAGCCCGATCTGCACTGCCTCATCCGGTGGAATGCCGGAACCGATGTGCCTCTCGATGATCCGCACGATCGTCACATCCAGCCCAAATGATCGTGCGATCTCTGCACCGATCACGGCGTGATTGATTCCGTTGGACCGTGCACGCCCGATATCATGAAGGAGCGCACCCGTAGTCACCAGTTCGAGGTCCGCCTGATCGGCAAGACCTGTTGGATCGGTGGTGTTAGCCCGGTTGACGTGGTTGCTGCGCCTCTCGTTGTATCGCATCGCAATCTCACGCGCATACTCGGCGACTGCCAGAGAGTGTTCGATGACCGCGGGTGAGCAGCCCGCTTTCTTTAGCAGATGGATGCAATCTTCTTGATTCATGTGTGGTTATCAAATTTGACCTGTCACATTATGGTCTTTCCGATATCGAGGTGATGTGAACCTGGTCTGGTGTTAGCGTTCGTCGGGTTGCATCATCAGAATGGAGGGCACCAGCACTCATTTTAGCTATGGCGTCAAGAATGGGGCGCAATCGAAAATCCCAGTGAAATACACTCGGAGACTTTTGTTCTTTGCGCCATCGCGTCTTCGCGTTATTGTTTTCCAATTTTAACGAGAAAGGTGAGAGAGACGCGAAGAGTGTTGTCAATCTCGGTCTTCACGTCTTCCGCATTGTTGTATATCCAGCTGACCATTACGGAAATCACCGGATTTCCAGACCGTGCCCCATATTCTATCACTATACAATTCGATTGTGCCCAAACTGACATATCTGTTTATGTCTTATATTCTGGCTCTTCAACCAACGAGCTTCCATTTTACGCTGAACGCGTGGGTGATACTATCGTTCGTAATCCGATGTTTCCATCTCTTCCTCATTGAACTTGATCTTAATTATGCCGTAAATCAGTGGCTGATAAGGGTTTTTCAGCCACGGATTAACACCGATTCCTTCGATTTTATCCACAATTTATATGTACGGGGGGATGGTTTTTCGGATAGTTGCGGGTAGTCCGGGGTTGTGAGGGGGTTACTAATATAACGACTCCAGCCCACAATCAACCATGAAACCTCTGCCCGGCGCAGGCACGGACACGGACACGGACTCAGGCGCCAGATACGTACCCGGCAGATCGATCGCGGAGATTGCAGAGCAGTACCAGCTTCCAATCGATGCGATAATCAAGCTCGGATCGAATGAAAACCCGCTCGGAGCTTCGCCAGCGTCCGTAAAAGCCGTAATGCGAGACGCTGGGGGAATCAGCGTATACCCTGATAGCGACGCATCCGGGCTCTGCGCTGCGATATCCGAGTACACTGGGTATCCTGCCAAAAACATCGTGGCGAGCGCAGGCATGGATGGGGTGATCGATACCTTGATGCGGGTTTTGATGCCAGGGGATGCGATAATCCCGGTTCCGACTTTCAGCTACTACGCAATCTCGGCACGCTCGCACCATGGAACCCCTGTCTTTGTATCGAGGAACCAAAACTTCGAGGTCAGTCCGCAGGAGATCATATCACAGATTACCGATGAGACCCGGGTAATCTTTCTCTGCTCGCCGAACAACCCCAGCGGAAACCTGATCCCGGAGCATGATCTCAGGAGGATTCTGGAGAACTGTGATTCTGTCGTGTTTCTCGACGAGGCGTACGTCGAATTCGCAGAAGAGAGCATGGTGCACCTTGTGCGGGAGTACGACAATCTGGTGGTCGGGCGCACGCTCTCAAAGGCATTCGGGCTTGCAGGTATGCGCTCTGGCTATGCGGTCATGCCAGAACAGATGCGAGATAAGTATTCAGGATATGCGACCCCTTTCGCAGTCAGCAGCCTTGCGGTTGCTGCGGGCATCGCAGCGCTTGGCGACAGCGAGCATCTGAGACGGTCAATTGAGTTGGTGCGGAACGGGCGCAAGAGACTGGCTAACATCCCGTTTGCGGTTTATCCGTCCGAGGCGAACTTCGTGCTTGTGGATGTCTCGCCGCACCAATCGAGCGCAGTCTGCGACTTTCTTGCACGCACAGGAGTGATCGTCAGGGATTGTTCGTCGTTCAGCGGCGCAGGAGACTCTCTTGTCAGGGTGAGCGTCGGGACAATGGAGCAGAATGAGCGGGTGGTGGGGGCGTTTTCGGAGTACAAGATCGCCCACGAGCACTTGTAAGCCTGGTGTTTGTGTTTACATATCATAACGACTGCATGTATCCGCTTCAAATACGGTAAGAGGTGTGGCATGAACCTACGGGGGCGACGATCATCGCTGTCGTGTTGCTCTGAAAGCATCTATTTTTGCCCGGACGCCCCCATACTCGAGCAAGAGCTGAGCCACTTGCCGACCGTGAGCGGACACAGACTTCTCGTCTGTCTCGATCTGTCTTTCG
>DAOVGE010000083.1 GCA_030672605.1 Methanosarcinales archaeon | reverse complement strand
GTGTACACACTGCTTGCGTGCTGCATCCCGTTACGTCTCATGATAGTCCTGCTCTCGCTGGGCAGCATGAGCATCAGACACCTCCGAATCCTTGCAATGGTTGCTGCAAGTCTTCTGGTTGCAATCGCGGTTTATTTCACCGGACTGATCGGATTCGTTGGACTGATGGCACCTTATTTCTGTCGTGTGGCTATCGGAGAGGATCATAGATTTATAATTCCAGCATCCGGTATTTTCGGTGCGATGTTGCTTATCGGAGCAGATACCGTGGCAAGAATGGTTATCGTGCCTGTCATTGTCCCGGTGGGCGTGGTAACAACATTGATGGGCGCTCCGCTCTTCCTATACCTACTGATCAAGATGACAACGAAAAAGGTAACTGCAGGAGATTGGTAATAATATGGTTATTGACATCACATACACCGCTTTGACCTATGCCGCCCACTATACCGCAAAGATAGTCCCGATAATAGCAATCGGCATCTTTGTGACGAGTTTTGCGGTCAATACCGGGCTGATGAAAAAATTCGACTGGCTAACAAGCCCCCTCTCGAGTATTGCGAAGATCCACACGATATCTGCCGTAGCGGTTGTGACCTGTACATTCAGCACCGTTGCCGGTTATTCCATGCTCGTGGACGGACTGAAGGAGAAGGTGATCTCCGATCGGGAAGTTATTGCGACTACGATGATCAGTTCCTTTCCAAGCATCCTCTCACACCTCTTCACGTTTTTCGTACCCGTTGTGATCCCTATTCTCGGTTTTACCACCGGATCGATCTATGTCTGCATAGTAGGTCTCGTTTCGTTATTGAAGTCCTGTATCGGGGTGTTTCTTGCGAGATTCTGGATGAAAGACGGTCGTTTCTCGCCAGATACTCAGCTATCCGGTTCTGATCCGGCTGATTTAGCCACGCCAACCAATCCAACTAATCCGCATAATCCACATGGTACTCGCGCTCCGGATGGTCGCAGTGCCTCGAAAAAAAGCGCTGACAGCACGTACAAACTGCTCAAGAGAATCGTGCCCACAATGTTTATCACCCTATTTCTGGTATCTGTGGCATTTGAACTGAACTTTTTCGAGTCTTTCTCTACAGTTATAGATCCCATCACACGTATTTTAGGATTGGAGAGCGAAGTCGCCCTGATCACTGCAACCGCAGTTGTAAATTCGTATGCAGGGATAATTCTCGCAGGCAGTCTTCTGAGCGAAGGAGCAATCACAACGAAAGGCGTGTTAATCGCATTATTGCTTGGCAACGTGGTTACGCTATCGGCAAGGTCTGCGAAACATTCATTGCCACTGCATGTATCGCTCTTCGGTCCCAGGCTTGGCAGCAAGACCGTCGCAATAAATGCTGCGGCAACGTTCGCTATTGACGCGTTATTCATAGCTGCGTTGTTGGTTGTGTGAGGGCGTGCGTGATATCGCTAGTCCGGATTTCGCGAATAACTCTGCCAAATCGACAACGATCGGCCAGTACAGCATACAAACCATAAAGTTTATATTACAAGATCGTCCTGTACTTCAAGGCATCGATGATGGGGAACTACATATCATCAGAAATGCTGCTACCCACAACAATAGTGATTGAATCTGTGATTAATCAGATTGAAACAGAAACGGAAAGGGATATGGGATGAAAACGAGATACACAATCTACTACATGCTGATAGTCCTCGCAGCACTCAGCGCACCGATATCGGCAGAGTATAACATCGCGGGCGACGTGAACGCAGATGGTAGAATCACCACAGCAGACTCGCTTCTCGCACTCCGGATGGCTGCCGGCAGCGTAGCCACGGATCCGGAACGTGCTGATGTGAACGCTGACGGCAGGGTGAACTCGCTCGACGCACTCATGATACGGACGATTGTGCAGAAGACGCAGGTCTGCGTCAATGCCCCGGAAGTTGTGTCTGGTACGTTTGAGGTCACAATAAACATTTATAACGCCGTCAATCTCGATTCTGGGCAGTTTGACCTCTCATTTAATTCAAGCGTTGTGAACGTGACTGCGGTTCATGATGGGAACATAGACGGCAGACAGGTGCCGGTAGAGTCATGGGATTTCGTGGATTCTGGCACGATTCGCGTGCTCTTCAATCTCCCGGGAGTCACCAGAGTGAGCGGGCAAGGGCAGATAGCTACGATCAGTTTCGAGGTGACCGGATCGCAGGGTGATTCATGTGTTCTGGATATATCTGATGGACTGCTCGTCGACACCGATGCATCTGTGATACCGGCAATCTGGAACGATTGCGAGGTTGCCATCATTGAAGCTGAAACGCCGCATGTCATGGTCAATGCGCCCGAGATCGTATCGGGTACATTTGATGTCGCGATCGATATCAAGAACGCGATTGGTCTTGCTTCCGGACAGTTCGACCTCTCCTTTGACCCAGGTGTTGTGAATGTGACCGGCGTTGATACGGGAAAGATAGACAACACAACGATACCGATCGCCCTCTGGCATTTCATGGACGCTGACACGATCAGGATATTCTTCGAACTCTCAGATGGAAATGGGGTCAGCGGATCCGGATACGTAGCAAGGGTGAACTTCGAGGTAACGGGATCGCAGGGTGATGTTAGCGTTCTGGACATATCGGATGGAGTGCTTGTTGACACGGGGGGCGAGAAGATGCCGGCAATCTGGACCCCGGATCATGTGACCATTACAGTGCCGGTTACTGTCAACGCTCCCGAAGTTGTGTCCGGTGCATTCGAGGTCACAATCGATATCGAGAACGTGACCGATCTGGATTGCGGGCAGTTTGAGCTCTCCTTTGATTCAAGTATTGTGAACGTGACCGGTGTCAGTGCAGGAAACATATCCGGCACAGCGGTGCCGATGGATATGTGGGTGTTCGGTTCTGCTGAGTCGATTCGCGTGCTCTTCAACCTGCCGGGACTTGCCGGAGTGAGCGGGTCAGGGCAGATAGCAACGATCAGTTTCGAGACAACAGGATCAGAGGGCTACAGCGTTCTGGGCATATCGGATGAGATGCTTGTTGACAACCGTGCGAATACGATACCATCGATCTGGACTGACGATATGGTAATCAGTGGAGAGTATACTCTGGTAGATCGGGTTCATAACTTGGACACCGGCGAAGATTTCCTCTTCATCCAGGATGCAATCGATGATCCTGATACATCGGACGGGCATACGATCATGGTCGGGGATGGTATTCATCGTGAGAATGTGCGGGTCACCAAATCCCTGACGATACTGTCTGAAAATGGGTCTGCAAACTGCGTCATTAAGGCAAGGGGAAATGACCACGCCGTTGAGATAACCGCGGATTATGTTAATATGAGTGGTTTTACGGTGACGGGAGCAGCATTCCTCAAAGCAGGGATATGCCTTGATGCGGGTTACTGCAACATTTCCACCAATAATTGCTCAAACAATTGGATTTGCATTCATCTCGATGGTTCGAGTAACAACATCGTATCGGACAATGATTGCTCGAACACCGGGTGGGACGGTATCCGCCTCGAAGATTCGAGCAACAACATCATATCAGGCAATGATTGCTCGAACAACAAGATGACTGGCATTCATTTCCGTGAATCGAGTAACAACATCATATCAAGCAATAATTGCTCGAACAACAATATGACTGGCATCCGTTTCCGTGAATCGAGTAACAACATCGTATCAATAACTGACTGCTCGAACAACGGATACGAAGGCATCAACCTTGAGGACTCAAACAATAACAACATATCAGGTAACAATTGTTCAAATAACGGCATAGAGACTGGAGGTTTTGGTATCACATTGCGGGGTTCTTCCAATAACCGCATCAGCGGCAATAAAGTGAGCTTTAACAGATGGAATGGCATCATATTGAGAGATAGCATGACATATTCATCGAATAATAACATTGTCAGAAACAACATCTCAAATAATGGACAGTTCTGGGAACCTCCACTCGACTCCGGTTGCGCTGCAGGTATTTCCCTGACAGGTTCAGGCAACAGCATAATAGAGAACACCTTCGTAAACGATGGCATCCACATTTACCATGACTCCACCAAAAACGAGGTGAGGGGTAACATAGTGAATGGCAAGCCGCTTATTTATCTCGAAAGCGAATCTGACCAGGAGATTGAAGGTGCAGGGCAGGTAATACTTGCGAACTGCGATAATATCACGGTCGGACATTCAGATATATCTAACACCATTGTTGGCATTCATCTCATGGAGACAAACAATTGCAAGATAACAAAAAATAATATTAGCTCAAATTATATGCACGGCATCCGTCTGGATGATTCATCGAATAACACAATCGGGGATAATGATATCAACTCGAACAATCAGCATGGTATTTACGTGTTCGGGTCATCAGACAACAATACAATACGAGAGAACCTCATAGAATTGAACAAAGTGGATGGTATACATCTCTTCTTTTCTGGCCACAATGAATTCATAAACAACACTGTAAACCGGAACCACGAATATGGCATCTATCTATGGTCATTGGGCTCAACGAACACGCTCAGAGGCAATCGCATGTCTGGTAATAAATATAATTTTGCAGTCCCCCATAGTTCTGACGATGACGTTGACACGACCAATCTCGTGGATGGCAAACCAATCTATTACATCAAGAATGCTTCTGACCTCACAATCGACGGCACCACAAACGCAGGCACGGTTTACTGCGTGAATTGTGAGAACGTCACAGTGAAAGATCTGGTGCTTGCCAACAATGGCGCCGGTGTTTGTTTCTACAAGATCAATAACTCAAGAATAGAGAACGTAACATCGATTGGCTGCCGCGAGGGTATCTGTCTGCACAAGTCTCAGAGTAACACGTTGACGAACAACTGCGCATCAAACGGTCAGGAAGGCGTTTGTATGGAACGGTCTGACGATAACGTGCTGACAAACAATGATGTATTGAACAACAGCAGAGGTATATATTTGTATCGTTCAAACAATAGTCTGATCTACTTCAACAACTTTGTATACAATTCACTCAATGTCCAGTCTCGTAATTCAACAAATATCTGGAGCTCTCCATCAATGATACACTACACATACGATGGGAGCGCTCACAGCAACTATCCGGGCAACTACTGGGATGATTACAGCGGAACCGACGCCGACGGGGATGGGATCGGAAAATCTCCCTACAACATAGATTCCGACAGAGACAATTACCCGCTCGTGACGCCGAGTGAGAATTATTTTGTGGAAACATAGAATATCCAGGAACAGAAGGAGGTGTGATCAATGAAGACAAAATACGCAATCTACTGCGTGCTGATAGCTCTCGCAGCACTCAGCACACCAGCATCGGCTGACATGCTCGGCGACGTGAACGCGGATGGCAGAATCACGACAGCAGACTCGTTGCTCGTGCTTGCGATGGCTGCCGGCAGCGTAGCGCCGGATCTGGAACGTGCTGATGTGAACGCTGACGGCAGGGTGGACTCGCTCGACGCACTCATGATACAGATGATTGCGCAGAAGACGCAAGTGTGCGTCAATTCTCCGGAAGTTGTGTCTGGTGCATTTGAGGTCACAATAGACGTCCACAATGCCGATGATCTCGATTCCGGGCAGTTCGATCTCTCGTTTGATCCGGGTGTCGTGACCGTGACTGCTGTTCATGATGGAGATATAAGCGGCAGTTCGGTGCCGGTAGAGTCATGGGATTTCAGGGATG